>DKYS01000052.1 GCA_002493395.1 Turicibacter sp. UBA7094
TGCTCATCCATTTCACGTTCTTGAGCCATCAATATCTGCTCCTCCCCTACCAATGACTGATACCTCTCAAACGCTTGCTCTAAATATTGATAGGACGGGAAAAAAATTAAATAATTCCCCTTTTTCCGTTGCGTCACCTGGTAAATCGTAGACACTAATCCCGATAAAGAACTCTCCCGTTGCTTGTACTTCGTCGAAATTCCATGATGAACATACAAATCTAAATGCTCTCGTTCAAACGGCGAAGGTAAAAAGATTTGCTCGCAATCTTCATCATGAAGTAACACCGTCTGATAATAACTTAACGGATGAAGTGTTGCCGAAAATAAAATCGTCGATCGAACCAGTTGCATTCGGTCATAAAGATATAGACTTGGATTCAAACATATAAGGCTGACTTTTAAATCGATGCCCACTCGTTCATAGCGCACTCGAAAACTCTCATTATAAAATTCAGAGATACGTAAAAATTGATGGCAATCAAAATACAAATCCATTAACTGAGGTTTGTATTCTGTCATCGGATGCGCATACAAATATTTTTCTAATCCTTCTAATAAAGAGGAGACTTTATTCAAAAACGAAGACTCCACTTCCTCCTTAAAAATCTCGTACTTGTTGTCTTCCTCTAACTCTTGCCGATACTCTAATAATTTCAAATTCATCGAACCTAACACTTTATTAAGTGATTTGCTTCGTCCTTTAAATAAACGTTTAAGCTCTTGAACCTTCCCTTTGTTCAAAGAGGTACTATACATCTCACACGCGCGGTCATATAAATTATGCGCCTCATCAATTAATGCAATATGCGGGGAAGGTTCATCAAAAAAACGACGCAAATAGGCTCTTGGATCAAACATATAATTATAATCACCAATAATCGCATCGCTAATCGACGCCATCGCCAATGAATATTCAAAGGGACACACGACATGTTTTTTGGCATAGCTGATGAGACGTTCACGGTTAAAAAGTTGCTCGGTTTCAAATAAATCTTTAACAGCCTCATTAATTCGATCAAAATATCCTTTCGCATACGGACAATACGTCGGATCACACTTCACCTCATCCATGAGGCAAATTTTTTCCTTCGCTGTAATCGTCGTCACTTTCGCCGTCCATCCATTCGCTAAACAAACATCAAAGGCCTTCTCCGCCACTTGCCGACCAATTGTCTTGGCGGTTAGATAAAATATTTTTTGTTCCTGATCATTAAGGGCCTTAATGCTTGGAAAAATGGTTCCCATTGTTTTTCCAATGCCGGTTGGTGCTCGTAATAGAAGCCGTTTTCGTTCTTTAATGCAATGATAGACGGACGCCGAGAGTTCCCGTTGATAGCTTCTAAACTCCCCGAATGGAAATTGCAACGTTTTCGCCGTCTTTAATTTGAGTGCCATGGAGCGAACTAAAATCAGGTGCCACTTTAAATAAATCTGTAACGTTTTTTCCATAAAGGGCTCTAACTCTTCCTTCGTATAAAATTGGTCAATTTGCCGTGTTTGCACCCCCTCCAAATCACAATAAATGAGGCGAACCATGACCTGTTCCCACTCGGGATGCTTGCATAAAAGTAAATAGGCATAAACTTTAGCCTGCGCATAATGGGTAGGGCGATCACCAGCCACAATCGAATCTAGCGGGCGAGTCGTCGATTTAATCTCCCCAACTATCCACTGTCCTTCCCGCTCGAGTAATAAATCAATCCGACCATTTAAATGAAATTCATGTTCCCCTATCGAGTAACTCCCTTCGACATAAACCTCACACTCCTCGTCCAAATAGTTATCCTGAATGGCTTGATGGGCCTTTGTTCCATATTGGGCTCGATTCGCAGAAAAATACTCTAAATTCAGATCTCCTTGTTGATACACGTAGCTCACAATATCTTTAATCCCTTTTTTGATAATCATCCTTTCACCTCCTAAGCCGAGAAAAAAAAGGAAGAATAGGCCCTAACAGGCCGATTCTTCCCCTAAACTAAGCGAGTCGTCCATTTTTCCCCATCCCAAATATCAGTGACAACCTCACGATAGAATTCAGGTTCATGGGAAATTAAAAGCACACTGCCTTTATATTCTTTTAACGCACGTTTTAATTCTTCTTTCGCATCAACATCCAAATGGTTCGTTGGCTCATCGAGAATTAAGACGTTTGTTTCACGATTAATTAATTTAGCTAAGCGAACTTTAGCTTGTTCTCCTCCACTTAACACCATGACTTTACTTTCGATATGTTTCGTCGTTAATCCGCACTTCGCTAATGCTGCGCGTGCTTCACCTTGTGTTAAATGTGGGAACTCATCCCAAAATTCTTGTAAACACGTTTTATCTTTACCACCTTTGATTTCTTGTTCAAAGTAACCAATATGTAGGTGTTCCCCTAAGTCAACACTTCCAGAAATAGCCGGAATCTCACCTAGAATACTACGTAATAACGTCGTTTTCCCAATTCCGTTTGCCCCACAAATGGCAATTTTTTGTCCACGCTCCATCGTTAAATTTAAGGGTGCTGATAACGGTTCATCATATCCAATCACTAAATCTTTCGTTTCAAAAATATAACGTCCCGCTGTACGTGCCACTTTAAAGTTAAACTCTGGTTTTGGACGCTCAGCCGCAAGCTCAATGATTTCCATCTTATCTAATTTCTTTTGACGAGACATCGCCATATTACGCGTTGAGACACGTGCTTTATTTCGAGCCACGAAATCTTTTAAATCAGCAATTTCTTGTTGTTGTTTTTTATAGGCTGATTCTAACTGTGCTTTTTTCGCCTCATAAATACGCATAAAGTTATCGTAATCTCCAACATAGCGATTTAATTCTTGATTTGCCATATGATAAATTAAGTTAATCACGCTATTTAAAAATGGAATATCATGCGAAATTAAGATGAAGGCATTTTCATATTCTTGCAAATAACGTGTCAACCACGTGATATGGGCCTCATCTAAGTGGTTCGTTGGTTCGTCCAATAATAAAATGTCCGGTTTTTCAAGTAATAACTTCGCTAATAAAACCTTTGAACGTTGCCCTCCACTTAATTCTGTGACGTCACGCTCTAATCCAATGTCTTGCAGTCCTAACCCTTTCGCAACCTCTTCTACCTTTGCGTCAATCACATAAAAATCATTATTCGTTAAGATATCCTGTAAGACACCGACTTCTTCTAAAAGAGCGTCCATTTCTTCAGGAGATACCTCTCCCATTTTCATGTATAAATCATTAATTTTAGCTTCCATATCAAATAAATATTGAAACGCCGTTTTTAAAACATCACGAATCGTCATTCCCTCTTGTAA
>DKYS01000108.1 GCA_002493395.1 Turicibacter sp. UBA7094
GATAGCTGCGGTCAGAGTAGTCTTACCGTGTTCAACGTGCCCGATTGTACCGATGTTAACATGCGGTTTAGTACGTTCGAATTTAGCTTTTGCCATGCTAATATCCTCCTCTAAGTTACATTTTTTATTTAACATTTTTATTTTACAATACCACTAATAAGAATGCAAGTACATTCTTATTAGTAGTGATATATGAACACATCAATTAACAACAATTATCCACGATGTTTCTTGATGACTTCATCAGCAATTGATTTTGGAACTTGTTCATAATGATCCATTTCCATTGAGTAGTTTCCACGTCCTTGTGTATTTGAACGTAAAGCCGTTGCATATCCAAACATTTCTGATAATGGAACGTATGCACGAATAACTTGAGCATTACCACGAGCTTCCATTCCATCTAAACGTCCACGACGAGAAGTAATATCACCCATTACATCTCCTAGGTATTCGTCTGGAATAACAACTTCTACCTTCATAACAGGTTCTAAAAGAACTGGTTTACATTTGTCGTATGCATTTTTCAATGCCATAGACGCTGCAATTTTATATGCCATCTCACTTGAATCGACATCATGGTAAGAACCATCAAATAAAGTTGCTTTAACGTCTACAACAGGGAATCCTGATAACTGTCCATTTTGTAAAGCATCTTTTAACCCTGCGTCTACTGATCCAATATATTCGCGTGGTACAACACCACCAACTACTGCATCAACGAATTCATATCCTGCACCAGCTTCTTGAGGTTCGAATTTAATCCAAACATGTCCGTATTGTCCACGTCCACCTGACTGACGTACGAATTTACCTTCAACGTCTGCAGCTTGAGTGAATGTTTCACGGTATGCTACCTGAGGTGCACCAATGTTTGCTTCAACTTTGAACTCACGACGCATACGGTCTACGATAATATCTAAGTGTAATTCACCCATACCAGAGATAATTGTTTCTCCAGTTTCTTCGTCTGTATGAGTACGGAAAGTAGGATCCTCTTCAGCTAATTTCTGTAAAGCAATACCCATTTTATCTTGATCTGCTTTAGATTTTGGTTCTACTGATAATGAAATAACTGGCTCAGGGAATACCATTGATTCTAAGATAACTTCATTATCTGGATCACATAACGTATCTCCTGTTGTAGTATCTTTTAAACCAACAGCTGCTGCGATATCTCCAGCATACACTTCAGAGATTTCTTGACGGCTGTTAGCATGCATTTGTAATAAACGTCCTACACGTTCGCGTTTACCTTTAGTTGAGTTTAATACGTAAGTTCCTGATTGAATTGTTCCTGAATAAACACGGAAGAATGTTAATTTACCTACGAATGGGTCAGTCATAACTTTGAAGGCTAATGCAGCAAACGGCTCATCATCTGATGCATGTCGTTCAACTTCTGTTCCATCTTCTAATGTTCCTTTAATTGCTGGAATATCTGTAGGAGCTGGTAAGTAGTCGATAACAGCATCTAGCATTAATTGAACACCTTTATTTTTGAAGGCAGATCCACATAAAACAGGGAATAATTCAACGTTGATTGTAGCACGACGAATCGCTGCTTTTAACTCTTCGATTGAAATTTCTTCACCTTCTAAGTATTTCATCATTAACTCTTCATCTAAATTAGATACGGCTTCAATTAATTGATCACGATACATTTCGGCATCTTCTAAATGTGCTGCATCAATTTCACCAACTTGAATATCAGTACCTAAGTCATTTGTATACATGTATTGTTTCATTTCAACTAAGTCAATGATACCTTCAAAATCATCTTCAGCACCGATTGGTAATTGAATTGGAAGAGCATTAGCCCCTAAACGGTCATGTAATGTTTTTACTGAATATAAGAAATCAGCACCAGTTTTATCCATTTTGTTAACAAATACGATACGTGGAACTCCATATGTTGTTGCTTGACGCCAAACTGTTTCAGTTTGAGGCTCAACTCCAGATTGTGCATCTAGTACGGCTACTGCACCATCTAATACGCGTAATGAACGCTCAACTTCTACTGTAAAGTCTACGTGACCTGGGGTATCAATGATATTTACACGATGCCCATTCCAAGCAGCTGTTGTTGCAGCTGAAGTGATTGTAATCCCACGTTCTTGTTCTTGAGCCATCCAGTCCATTTGAGAAGCACCATCGTGAGTTTCTCCGATTTTATGAATACGACCAGTGTAGTATAAGATACGTTCTGTAGTAGTCGTTTTACCAGCATCGATGTGAGCCATGATACCAATATTACGAGTATGATTTAAAGAGAATTCTCTTGCCATGTTTCGTTACTCCTCTCATAGTAAAATACTAAACTTTTAGGATTACTAGAAATCTAGTAATCCTAACGTTATATAAAATATTACCAACGGTAATGAGCGAATGCTTTATTAGCTTCAGCCATTTTATGAGTATCTTCGCGTTTTTTAACTGATGCACCTGTATTATTAGCTGCGTCAATGATTTCGTTAGCTAAACGTTGTTCCATAGTTTTTTCCCCACGTGAGCGAGAATATTGAACTAACCAACGTAATCCTAAAGTAATACGGCGTTCAGGACGAACCTCTACAGGCACTTGATAGTTTGCCCCACCGATACGACGAGCTTTAACCTCTAAGATAGGCATAATGTTTTCGATTGCTTCTTCAAATACTTCCATTGGCTCGCGACCAGTTTTTTCAGCGATAAGATCAAATGCGTTATATAAAATAGTTTGTGCTGTACCTTTTTTACCATCTTGCATAATGTTGTTAATTAAACGAGATACTAATTTAGAGTTATAAATTGGATCTGGCAAAACATCACGTTTTGCTACATGTCCTTTACGTGGCATAATTTAGCCTCCCTTCCATATTTATCAAAAAGTTAAATTATTTTTTAGCTGCTTTAGGTTTTTTTGTTCCGTATTTAGAACGACCTTGCATACGTCCATCAACACCTGTAGCATCTAATGTACCACGAACGATATGATAACGTACCCCTGGTAAGTCTTTTACACGTCCACCGCGAATTAATACAACGCTGTGTTCTTGTAATTTATGTCCAATACCAGGAATGTATGCTGTTACTTCTAAACCATTTGTTAAACGTACACGGGCATATTTACGTAATGCCGAGTTCGGTTTTTTTGGTGTCATTGTTGCAACACGAGTACATACCCCACGTTTTTGCGGAGAATATAAGTTAGTTTGTTCTTTCTTTAAACTATTGTATCCTACATTTAAATGACGAGATTTAGATTTTGTTTCTTTACTTTGACGTCCTTTACGAACTAATTGGTTAATAGTTGGCATATTAGTCCTCCTCTCATAAACTTAGTCCACTTATCCAGGTGGTTCATTTTTGTTAGAAAAAGTAAGCTTTGCTTATTAGCAAAACTCACCTTATGTTTTTAAAAGCCTTTATTAATCTAACATGTTTTTCGACTAATGTCAACAGAACTATAAAAAACTATGGAAAAAACTTTTTTAATATATACTACAGTTTCTTTTATTCATCGTCGGCATCTAAAAAGTCTGTCTCATCAAAATCAAGCTCAATATCCAGATCATCCAACTCATCTTCTAAAGAAATATCAATTTGATTATCTAAACTTGAAGAATCTGATAAGTCAAATGGTAAAACATCATCTTCTAAATCGTCCTCATTTTTATGAACTGGTAATATATGATCTTCTCGTAAGACCCCAGTACCTGCAGGGATTAATTTACCGATGATAACATTTTCCTTCAATCCAATTAACTCGTCTACTTTACCTTTAATTGCAGCGTCAGTAAGTACACGCGTTGTCTCTTGGAATGATGCTGCAGATAAGAATGACTCAGTTTCAAGAGACGCTTTTGTAATACCTAAAATCGTTGGAATCCCTACCGCTGGACGCTTACCACGCTTAATTGCAGCCGCATTAACACGGGTATAGTGTGTAACATCAATTAGAGATCCAGGTAAAATATCTGTGTCTCCTCCGTCAATAACTTTTACCTTTTTCATCATCTGGTGAACCATAATTTCAATATGCTTATCTGATAATTCTACACCTTGTGCGCGATATACATTTTGTACCTCTTTTAAAATATACGCTTGTACAGCCGCAACATCTTTAACACGTAATAATTCCTTTGGATCAATTGAACCTTCAGTTAGCATATCCCCAGCTAACACTTCATCTCCCTCTGACACAAGAGGTTGAACACCATAAGGTAATAAATAATTACGGCTTTCTAACTTATTAGTCAGGGTAATTTCATAACGATTTTTAGTATTGGCCTTGATTGTCGTAATTACACCATCAATCTCAGCAATAATTGCACGTCCTTTAGGATTACGAGCTTCAAATAACTCCTGAATACGAGGTAACCCTTGTGTAATATCGGCTCCTGCTACCCCTCCGGTATGGAACGTACGCATCGTTAACTGAGTTCCTGGCTCTCCGATTGATTGAGCGGCCATGATTCCTACAGCTTCCCCAACTTCAACCTCTTTACCAGTTGCTAAGTTTTGACCATAACATTTTTTACACACACCTTTTTGGGCATTACATGAATAGATAGTGCGAATATCTACACCCTCGATTCCTGAATCGATGATAATTTTTCCTAATTCATCTGAAATATACACATTTCTTTCAGCAATCTTTTCTTTTGTTATCGGATGATAAATAGGTTTTGCTGTGTAACGTCCAACAATACGATCGAATAAAGTTTCAACAGTTTGTCCACGTTGTTTTAACTCAGTAATATATTGCCCCTTATCAGTTCCGCAGTCATCCTCACGTACGATTACGTCCTGAGCAACGTCAACTAACCGGCGTGTTAAATACCCTGAGTCGGCAGTTTTTAAGGCTGTATCGGCTAATCCCTTACGCGCCCCATGGGTAGAAATAAAGAATTCTGTTACCGTTAAACCTTCACGGAATGATGATTTGATTGGTAATTCAATTGTTTTACCTGATGGATTGGCCATTAAACCACGCATTCCGGCTAATTGCGTAAAGTTTGAGGCATTACCACGGGCCCCTGAGTCACTCATCATATAAATATGATTATCTGCAGGTAATTCATTCATTAATACATGTTGAATTTCATCTTTAACCTTAGCCCAAACATCGATAACTAAACGGTAACGCTCATCATCTGTTAATAGCCCACGATTATAAAATTCCTGAATTTGTGCGACTTTATCGTCTCCCTGTTTTAATAAGTCTTTTTTTCTAGAAGAAACGACGACATCTGCAACACCTACAGAAATTCCAGCCACAGTTGAGTATTTAAATCCAAGATCTTTTAAACGGTCTAACATACGTGATGTTTCCGTTGTTTTATAAATACGGAACACCTCTGAAATAATATCCCCTAAGAATTTCTTTTTAAATGGAGATACAATTTTTACATCTGCTAAATAGGCTTTAATATCAGTACCCTTTTCAACAAAATATTGTGAAGGTGTAGCTCCCTGAAGATTTTTCATTGTAGGTTCATTTAGATATGGGAATGTCTTAGGGAGTATTCCGTTAAATATTACCTTACCTAAAGTCGTAATAATATATTTATTATTCTGCTCCTCAGTAAACGTCATATTATTTAATGCTTTCGCATTTAACGCAATACGAGAATGTAACGTAATATAACCATTAGCATAGGCCATCATTAATTCATTGGTATCTTTATAAATATTTCCTTCCCCAACAGCTCCAACTTCTTCCATGGTTAAGTAATAGTTTCCTAATACCATATCCTGAGATGGAGTTACGACCGGTTTACCATCCTTAGGGTTCAAGATATTATTTGCTGCTAGCATTAATAAGCGCGCCTCTGCCTGCGCCTCTTGAGAAAGCGGAACATGGACCGCCATTTGGTCCCCGTCAAAATCGGCATTGAATGCGGTTGTTACAAGCGGATGTAAGCGAATTGCTCGTCCTTCTACAATTTTAGGTTCAAAAGCCTGAATACCTAAACGGTGTAACGTAGGAGCACGGTTTAATAAAACCGGATGCTCGCGAATAACATCCTCTACAACATCCCATAGGGCATCATCCATACGCTCAATCATTTTCTTTGCACTTTTAATGTTTTGTGCTAAATCACGCTCTACAAGTTCCTTCATCACGAATGGTTTAAATAACTCTAAAGCCATCTCTTTAGGTAATCCACACTGATACATTTTTAAATCCGGTCCTACGACGATAACTGAACGCCCAGAATAATCCACACGTTTACCTAATAGGTTCTGACGGAAACGACCTTGTTTTCCTTTTAACATGTGTGACAATGATTTTAATGGACGGTTCCCTGGACCAGTAACCGGTCTACCACGACGACCATTATCAATTAATGCATCAACTGATTCTTGAATCATTCGTTTTTCATTATTAATAATAATATTTGGAGCTCCGATTTCCAAATAGCGAATTAAACGATTATTACGATTAATAACGCGACGATATAAATCATTTAAATCTGATGTTGCGAAACGTCCACCATCTAATTGTACCATTGGTCGTAATTCAGGAGGGATAACCGGTAACACATCCAAAATCATCCATTCAGGACGATTCCCTGAGTTACGGAAAGATTCCACAACTTCTAATCGCTTAATAACTTTTCCACGTTTTTGTCCCTGAGCTACTTTTAACTCCGAACGCAACTCTTTCGCTAATTTATCTAAATCGAGTGACTCAAGTAGTTTCTTGATAGCTTCTGCTCCCATTCCTACTTCAAAATCTGTACCCCATTTTTCATATACTTCGCGGTATTCCTTCTCTGTTAAAACTTTTTGTTTAACTAAATCTGTTTTACCTGGGTCAATTACAACATAGTTTACAAAGTAGATTACCTCTTCTAATTCACGTGGAGACATATTTAATAATAATCCCATACGACTTGGAATTCCTTTTACATACCAAATATGCGCCACAGGAGCGGCAAGTTCGATGTGCCCCATACGTTCACGTCGAACTTTTGCTACTGTTACCTCTACACCACAGCGATCACAAACAATCCCTTCATGGCGAATTCTTTTATACTTACCACAAGCACACTCACAGTCTTTTTGTGGACCGAAAATACGCTCACAGAATAATCCGTCTTTTTCTGGTTTTAGTGTACGATAGTTAATCGTCTCAGATTTTTTAACTTCTCCATAAGACCATTTACGAATAGTGTCTGAAGATGCTAAACCAATCTTCATATATTTAAACTTGTTAACATCTACCAAGGCGATTCCCTCCTTGCCGCTAATTATTCTTCAACTGTTTCTGGAACAACGATTTGATGATTTTTCACATTTTCAAGATCGCGAATTTCAATTTCATTTTTAGCATCAGATAAGATTTTAACGTCCATACCTAATGACTGTAACTCTTTAACTAATACTCGGAATGATTCTGGGATACCTGGTTCAGGAACATTTTCCCCACGTACAATCGCTTCATAAGTTTTAACACGACCTGTAATATCATCTGATTTTACTGTTAAAATTTCCTGTAAAGTATATGCAGCACCATATGCTTCTAATGCCCATACCTCCATCTCACCAAAACGTTGTCCACCAAATTGAGCTTTACCTCCAAGTGGTTGTTGAGTAACTAATGAGTATGGTCCAATTGAACGTGCATGTAATTTATCATCAACCATGTGGGCCAACTTAATCATATACATTACACCGACTGAAATACGATTATCAAATTTCTCACCTGTACGCCCATCATAAAGTACAGTTTTTGCATCTGGATCCATTCCAGCCTCGGCGATAATAGCCTCTAAATCCTCTGTTTTTACACCGTCAAATACAGGGGTCGCAACATGGATTCCTAACTTTTTAGCTGCCATACCTAAGTGAATCTCTAAAATTTGTCCAATATTCATACGTGATGGTACCCCTAATGGATTTAACATAATATCAACCGGTGTTCCATCTGGCATATATGGCATATCTTCTTGAGGTAAGATTTTAGAGATAACCCCTTTATTACCATGGCGTCCCGCCATTTTATCTCCCTCTGAAATTTTACGTTTTTGCACAATATAAATACGGATAACTTCATTTACTCCTGGTGATAAATCATCACCATTTCGTCTTGAAAAATACTTCACATCATGAACAATTCCATCTCCACCATGTGGTACTCGTAAAGAAGTATCGCGTACCTCACGAGCCTTTTCACCGAAGATAGCATGCAATAAACGCTCCTCAGCAGTTAATTCAGTTTGTCCTTTAGCCGTAACTTTACCGACTAAAATATCATCTTCTTTTACCTCTGACCCGATACGAATAATCCCACGTTCATCTAAGTTTTTAAGCGCCTCTTCACCTACTCCTGGAATATCACGTGTGATTTCTTCAGGTCCTAACTTTGTATCACGAGCCTCTAACTCGTACTCTTCTATATGAATTGACGTATAAACGTCATCCTTTACTAAACGCTCACTCATGATAATAGCATCCTCATAGTTATAACCGTTCCATGTCATGAATGCTACCACTACGTTACGTCCTAATGCTAATTCTCCGCTTTCCATTGACGAACTATCTGCTAAAACTTCTCCAGCATTAACCTTGTCACCTAAGCGAACAATTGGGCGTTGATTCAGAACGGTACTCGAGTTTGAACGAACAAATTTAATTAACGGATAACGATCTAAACCTCCATCAGCATCTCTTCGAATACGAATTTGTTTCGAATCAACGTATTCGACCGTTCCACTATTCTGTGAAACAACAGCTTGTCCTGAGTCTTTAGCCGCTACATACTCCATCCCCGTTCCAACAAAAGGTGCCTCTGGAATTAATAATGGAATTGCCTGACGTTGCATGTTTGCCCCCATTAATGCACGGTTGGCATCATCGTGCTCTAAGAAAGGAATACATGCTGTCGCTACAGATACAATCTGTTTAGGCGATACGTCTACGAAATCTACACGTTCGGCTGGTACAATTAAGTTTTCACCACGATGACGAACGATTACTTTTTCTGGAAGACAATCGTTTGCATCTAAGTCCAGACCCGCCTGTGCAACTACATAACGATCCTCTTCATCTGCCGTTAAGTAACGAATTTCTCCAGTCACTTGCATCTTAGTAGTTCCTGTTTCAGTATCTTCTACTGGTACCACTTTACGATATGGCGTCTCTATAAATCCAAACTCATTAACCTTAGCATATGATGACAATGAGTTAATTAACCCGATATTTGGACCCTCTGGTGTTTCAATTGGACACATACGCCCGTAATGCGAATAATGCACGTCACGCACTTCCATTCCGGCACGTTCACGTGTTAACCCACCTGGACCTAATGCCGATAAACGACGCTTATGCGTTAATTCTGATAATGGGTTAGTTTGATCCATGAATTGTGACAATTGGGAACTTCCAAAGAATTCTTTAATTGCCGCTGTTACAGGTCGAATATTGATTAAACTTGATGGTGTAATCCCTTCACTTTCCTGAATAGACATTCTTTCTTTTACAACACGTTCCATTCGAGAAAGTCCAATGCGGAATTGATTTTGTAATAACTCACCAACTAAACGCAAACGACGATTTCCTAAATGGTCAATATCATCTAAATATCCTACAGAGTCTAGTAAATTAAAGAAATAACTAATCGATGCAAAAATATCAGATGTAGTGATGTACTTACATTCATCTTCTACATTACCAATGATTTTTACAATTTGGTCCCCATCATTCACTCTAGGAGAATAAACTTCAAACTCTTGAATATATGTTTCTGAATCCTCTAATGGATTAACTAATTCAACCTTTTTAATATTTAAACGATCAATTTTATCTGCTAAAACCTCTTCAAAGACACGACGAGTAATAACCGTACCTTCTTCAACAAGAACCTCTCCCGTTTCTGAATCAAAAATATCACTAGCTAATTTTTGATTTAATAAGCGTTCTTGAGCGTTTAATTTTTTATTAAATTTATAACGTCCAACATGAGCTAAGTCGTAACGTTTAGGGTCGAAGAAACGAGAAATAAATAACGTACGTGCTCCATCGATGGTTGCATGCTCACCCTGACGAAGTTTTTGGAAAATCTCCAATAAGGCTTCATCAGAATTAACCGTCTGATCTTTCTCTAATGTATTTAAGATATACTGGTTTTCACCAAACATCTCAATGATTTGTTCCTTCGTAGAAAGTCCTAATGCACGGAGTAAAACAGTAATAGGGATTTTACGAGTTCTATCCACACGGACGTAAACAATATCTTTTGCATCAAGTTCATACTCTAACCACGCACCGCGGTTTGGAATAACTTGAGCGGCATATTTTTCTTTACCACTCTTTTTATCAATTTCCTTATTATAATAAACACCTGATGAACGAACTAATTGCGATACAATTACACGTTCAGAACCGTTGATTACAAATGTTCCCGTCGGAGTCATTAATGGGAAATCCCCCATGTATACTTCGCTTTCTTTAACTTCCTTAATTGCGTGTGTTTCTTCATCTTTAATATGTAGACGAACCTTAACACGTAAAGGGGCAGCATAGTTAGCATCGCGTTCTTTCGCTTCCAAAACAGAATATTTTGGTTCTCCTAAGCTATAACCAACAAATTCAAGTGCTAAATTCCCGTTATTATCCTCGATTGGCGAAATATCCTTAAACATTTCGCGAATACCCTCATCTAGGAACCACTGATAAGAAGCAGTTTGAATTTCAATTAAGTTAGGGAGTTCGAGTGCAACATTAATTCTTGAGTAATTACGACGTTGTCTCTTTTTACCGTATTGAACAATTTTCCCTGCCACGCGTTTCACCTCTTTGTTTATTTATGTTAACTTATGTTGTTTTTTTATTAAACACCTAATGTTTTTGACTTAGCACACATCGATTACAAGCAGTATTAGGCATTTTACAATAATATCATTTTTTTTCAAGTATGTCAATGTTTTATAGCCTTTAAAATGAAATATCCTTTATCTTTCGCTACAACCTCACAATTTCCATAAACCTCTTCCATCTTCTTCTTAGCTGATGGGGCCCCCTGTTTTTTTTGAATAACGATCCATAACTCCCCCTTATCGACAAGGTGTTTTGTTGCCTGCTCTAAAATCCCATGAACAACCTTTTTACCTGCACGGATTGGTGGATTGGATACTATTACCGCAAACTTCCCTTCGACACCATCGTAACAAAAGCTTTCATAAACAGTCACATTATGAATTTGATTATTTTTAGCATTTTTTTTCGTCAACTCTATCGCTCTCTGGTTAACATCTATCATATGAATATCCCGATTCTCATAACTCTTAGCTAAACTCAAACCAATGGGTCCATAGCCGCAACCAACATCCAAAATATTTCCGTCTATCTCGGGAATAATAAAGCTTTCTATTAAAAGTCTTGAACCAAAGTCGACCTCTTTCTTCGAGAAGACCCCGACATCAGTAGTAAACTTAAAGTTGTACCCCCTAAGTTTATAATCGAAGCTCCTTTCGTCCGAATGAGCATTCACATTGTTAGTATAATAATGCATGATCACAACCCCTTTTGATTTCACCTAAAAATTAGAGAATATGAACATTTTTACACGTTCTATTATTGCCATATTAAAGTAATTTATTACATTATTTATGTATTAAATAAAAACCTGAGCGATAAACTCACTCAGGTTTTTGATTTATTGTTAGCAATAGAGTTTGAAAGTTAATTATTTAACTTCTACAGATGCTCCAGCTTCTTCTAATTTAGCTTTTAATTCTTCAGCTTCTTCTGGAGAAACTTTTTCTTTGATTTTAGCAGGAGTTCCATCAACTAATTCTTTAGCTTCTTTTAATCCTAATCCAGTAATTTCACGAACTACTTTGATAACACCGATTTTTTTAGCTCCAGCGCTTGTTAAGATAACATCTACTTCAGATGGTCCAGCAGCAGCTTCAGCTCCACCAACAACAGCTACAGGAGCAGCAGCAGTTACACCAAACTCTTCTTCGATAGCTTTAACTAAATCATTTAATTCTAAAACTGACATTTCTTTGATTGCTTCAATCATTTCAGCAGCAGTTAATTTTGCCATTTTATTTTCCTCCTTCAAAATAGGGATATACCCTTATAGGTTAGTATTTTAATTTTAAAAAATTATTCAGCAGCTTCTTCAGTTGCAGGTGCTTCAACACCAGCCTCTTTTTGTTCAGAAACAGCTTTAACAACACAAGCCATATTGCGCATTGGAGCTTGTAATACAGAAAGTAACATAGATAATAAACCTTCGCGGTTTGGTAACTTAGCTAATTCCATAACTTGCTCTAATGAAGCAACACTTCCTTCGATTAAACCAGCTTTTAATTCTAAAGCTTGGTGTTCTTTAGCGAAGTTGTATAATACGCGCGCAGGCGCAACAACGTCCCCTTTAGAGTAAGCAACAGCTGTTGGACCAACAAATGCTTCACCTAAACCTTCGAATCCTGCTTCAGTCACAGCACGACGTGAAATGTTGTTTTTTAATACTTTAAATTCAACACCTTCAGCACGTAATTGTTGACGTAATTCAGTTACCTCAGCAACAGTTAATCCACGGTAATCAACAACAACTAAAGAAGCTGATTCCTTGAATTGTGCTGCATATTCAGCAACTAATTGAGATTTCATTTCGATTGCAGTAGCGCTCATCATTCACACCTCCTATATTCATTATTAGTCCGTAGAAAAACCCTTTTATCCATTAAGTTGTGGACAGAAGGGTGTAACTAAGGCATGAAAATAAATAATATATATATCCAAAACCTCGGTAGGACATTAAGCGCAAGGCCCCTACTGTCTACGGTAATCCTATTCAATTATCAAAAAGAAAAAATTATTTTTCTAATGATTCAGATGCAACTTTGATTCCAGGTCCCATTGTTGAAGAAACAGCAATGTTTTTCACATAAGTTCCTTTAGCTGCAGATGGTTTAGCTTTTAAGATAGTACCAAAAATAGCTTTGAAGTTTTCAATTAATTTTTGGTTATCGAAAGATACTTTTCCGATTGGTACATGAACGTTACCTGCTTTATCAACGCGGTATTCAACTTTACCTGCTTTGATTTCATTAATAGCTTTTGTAACATCCATTGTTACTGTACCAGTTTTAGGGTTTGGCATTAATCCACGTGGCCCTAAAACGCGCCCTAATTTACCAACTTCAGCCATCATATCTGGAGTAGCTACTACTACATCAAAATCCATCCAACCTTGTTGAATTTTGTTGATCATATCGCTATCTCCTACGAAATCTGCTCCAGCTGCTTCAGCTTCTTTAGCTTTTTCACCTTTAGCGAAAACTAAAACTGAACGATCTTTCCCAGTTCCGTGAGGTAATACCATAGCTCCACGAATTTGTTGATCCGCCTTACGTGGGTCAACTCCTAAACGGAAAGCTACATCTACAGTTGCATCAAATTTAGCAACATTAGTCTTTTTAACTAACTCAACAGCTTCTTCTACAGAGTATAAAGTAGTAGAATCAACTAATTTTTTGGCTTCGATGAATTTTTTACCTTTTTTAGCCATCTTAAATACCTCCTAAATTGTGGTTAACGGAATCTCCTCCCACAGATCTAGGTTGTAATCTACAACCTAAAACGGTAGATTAGTCTTCTACAACGATTCCCATTTGTCTTGCAGAACCTTCAATAATACGCATTGCAGCTTCTACTGTATTCGCGTTTAAGTCTGGCATTTTTTGCTCAGCAATCGCACGAATTTGATCTTTAGTTAAAGTAGCAACTTTCTCTTTATGAGGTAAAGCTGACCCACTTTGAATTCCAGCCGCTTTTTTTAATAAGTCTGATGCTGGTGGAGTTTTTGTAACGAATGTAAATGAACGATCTTCATAAACCGTAATTACTACTGGGATAATGCTTCCCATTTGTTCACGTGTACGTTCATTGAATTCTTGACAGAATCCTTGAATGTTCGCACCGGCTTGTCCTAATGCTGGACCTACTGGTGGAGCTGGATTTGCTTTTCCTGCAGGAATTTGTAATTTAATAATACTTTTTACTGCTTTTGCCACGCGACACACCTCCTCTAAGTCCGTGATGTGGTTATTTGGGTGTTTCACCCTCCCACTTGATATGAATCTCATATCGACTACGCTAGTTTATCACCTTTTTTTATAATACGCAAGGATTTTTTTATTCGACCTCACAAATTTGTCCGAAATCCAATTCTACTGGCGTTTCTCGTCCAAATAAATCCACTAACACGCTAACCTTACCGTGCTCTTTGTCGATTGTTTCAATTTTTCCAATTTGTCCAGAGAATGGTCCGGCGGCAACTAACACTTGTTGTCCTACTTCAATATCAACTGAAACCTCAACACTTGTAATTCCCATTTTCTTAAGAATTGGTGTAATTTCCTCAGTTGGAAGCGGAACGGGACGCGTCCCTTTACCGCTTGATCCTAAGAATCCTGTAACACCTGGGGTATTACGCACCATATACCATGAATCATCGGTATCAATCATTTCGACAAGAACATATCCAGGAAAAGTTTTCTTTAACTTCTCTTTGCGTACTCCATCTTTAATTTTAACTTCTTTTTCCTCCGGAATTAATACTCGGAAGATTTTCTCTTGCATATTCATTGTTTCAATACGTTTTAATAAGTTAGTCATTACTTTATTTTCATAACCAGCATACGTTTGAACAACATACCAACGTTTTTCCACTACCATGACCTCCTATCCAAGTAAGCCCATTACTTGAGAAATCACCAAGTCAACAATATAAAAGAAAACTGATAGCACGATAACAAAAAACATAACTTGCACCGTATATGCCTTCATTTCCTTTTCTGTTGGCCAAGTAATTTTCTTTAATTCAGCAGACACACCTTTAAAAAACCCTTTTACTTGACTCATCCTGTGGCCCCCTATACCAACTTTATTTAGTTTCCTTATGCATTGTATGTTTCCCACAACGCTTGCAAAATTTCTTAACTACAAGACGCTCGCTGTGTGTTTGTTTATTCTTTACGGTTGAATAGTTGCGACTTAAACATTCATCACAAGCTAAGATTATTTTTGTGCGCATAATTTAACCTCACAATTTCTTATTTCGTAACTTCATCTACTCTATCAAAAACATCCTCTATTGTCAATAAAACTAACAATATTGTCCAGTAGATGAACTATTTTTATTTAAATCCTTTAATTTCATTTTACATCGTTGCAACGCATTATCTACTTTTTTAGGAGGCACACTCAGTATCACTGCTATCTCAATATAAGTATTATCTAACAAATAATATTTCAAACACGTTTTTTCAAATTCAGATAAAAAACCCTCTTTTTGAAAAGCGTATTCCATAAATAATCTTTCGTCTAGATTGAAATATCCTTTATCAAAATAATAACTTTGTGATTCTGCGACAACGCATGCCTCTGAGGTATTATAATCGGTCAATAAATCTAACCCCGCATTTTTCTTTGCTCGTCGATACTCCGTAATAATTGCATTCCTTACACACGTCATTGAATATGAGTAAAAACTGAAATCTGTTCCTTCATCAAATGTATATATAGACTGGATAAAGGCTAATTGTCCTTCCTGAAAAAAGTCTTCGCAATCCATACCGACTCCACGATAAGAATAAGCTATTTTTCTAATTAACAGTGAGTATTTCTTGATGAGTATATCCAAAGCAACCTTATCTTGTTCCCGAACTAAACGTACCAATTCATAATCACTATATTCAACTTTCACCATATCCCTCCTAGGACTATACTATTTAATCGGATTTCGCTTATTATAAATTTCATACATCAGTAATGCCGCTGCTACCGAGGCGTTCAGTGATGTCACATGACCCCTCATCGGTAAGTAGACTTTAAAATCACAAGCTTCTCGAACTAAACGACTTATTCCTTTTCCTTCACTACCGATAACTAACCCTAAAGGTAAGTTTGCATCAAGCGTTCGATAGTCTTGTGCTTCATTCGCGTCTGTTCCCGCAATCCAAAGTCCTGCATCTTTTAATTGATTAATTGCAACCGTCAAATTCGATACACAAGCAACCGGTACATGTTCAATCGCACCTGTCGACAATTTAGCAACCGTACTCGTTAAACCGACTGCTCGGTCTTTACGAATAATAATTCCATCAACTCCTGATGCATCGGCCGTACGAAGGATGGCTCCTAGATTATGAGGATCCTCGAGTCCGTCTAAAATAATAATAAACGCAGGTTCTTCCTTTTCAGTGGCCTTTTTTATTAACTCTGATAACGGCATATATCCATACGGCTCTACGATGGCCAGAACACCTTGATGGTTCCCCCTAACATCATATTTATCCTGAATTAATTGATCAAATCGTTGTTTAGGGAGCACACGAAACGGGATATTCCCCTCATTTAATAAACTCATTAATCTTGTATCATTTTTAGATACCGCATCGGTTACTATTACTTCGAATACTTTACGATTGGACTCCAAAACTTCACTAACTGTATTCTTCCCATAAACGATTTCACGTCCATTATCTTTTTTATTTGAAGACTTAGACTCTCGTTTATTTAAAGATTTCGTTGTTTTTTCACCTTTTTTTCCTCTATTAACTTTTACCATTAATCAATCACCTCGCCTTTAAATTCTATACTATATGCGACAATTTCCTCTAATCTTTGAGTTTGGTTAGTTAAATATAAGTAACCGATCAATGCTTCAAAAGCTGTTGAATGGGTATAGGTTAAAACATCCGTATTTTTAGGAACCGATCGACTTTTAGTATTACGTCCTTTTTTTACCACTTCCAGTTCCTTGTCGCTTAATAAATGATTTTCTATTAAATATGTTAACGTCGTTGCTTGTGCATGAGCAGAAACATACTTTACCGCTAATTGATGTAATCGCTTAGGTTTATTAATTCCTCTTCTGCACAACATTTCACGAATTTTCAAATCATAATATGAGTCACCTACAAAGGCTAACATTGTACTATTCATTTGCTTGACTTCCATCTTCTCACACACCTTTTTTTATCTCGTCATTATTATACACTAAATTTTCTACCTTTAACGAAAAAGCATTTTTTGATGCCCACTTTCCGAGATTCAACTCTTTCTAACGAAAAAAACTATTTTTACCCTATAAAAATTAGGCTCTAATTTCTCTACTTTCCTAAACCATATAAAAAAGGATTCCATCCGTCCGAATGGAATCCTTTTTATCATATCCTATTTTAAAGAACATTTAAAGTCTGTAATTTCGCTCGTAACTCATCAGCCTTAGTAAAATCTTTTGCTTTTCTGGCCGCTTCCCAACTCTTCATTAATTCTCGTTCTTCTAAAGTTAGGCGCTTTTTCTTTAAATCAAAACCAAGAATATAAGCCATACTTTGAAGTGTCATCAACGCGTACTTACATTTCCCCTCGCTCGCTTTTGCACGCATCATTTTGTTCACTTCTTTAATAACACTATAGAAATGGGTAATTGCATTAGAAGTATTAAAGTCATCATCAAGTGCAGTTGTGAATTGGTGCATTAACTCTTCTAATTCCGCTACCTTTTCTTCTTGTACATCCAGTGCTCCCGCTACATCAAGTTTTAAATGTAACTGATTAAAGGTCGTTTTAATTTTTTGCCACTCTCGCACAGCCAACTGAATATTTTCCTCTGTATAATTAATGGGTTGACGGTAGTGCACAGATAGCATAAATAGACGAAAAGCATTAGCATCTACTTTCTCAATTAAATCTTTAACATTAATAACATTTCCTAATGATTTACTCATCTTTTCATTATTTAGACCTAACCGTCCTACATGCATCCAATAATTAGCTAGATTATGACCATGCATGCATAATGATTGGGCAATTTCATTTTCATGATGTGGAAATTGAAGATCGGTTCCTCCCCCGTGAATATCAATCTTACCTTGAAATTCCTTTTGAATCATAACGACGCATTCAGTATGCCATCCTGGACGACCTGCGCCCCATGGTGAATCCCATGTAATCCCTTTATCTGTTTTTTTCCATAGAACAAAATCTAATGGATTTTCTTTTTTAGAATCTTCAGCAATTCGTGCCCCCACCTCTAATTCCTCTATCTTCTTCCCTGATAATTGTCCATACTCGCGAACCTTATCAATTCGAAAATAAACATCACCATCTACAGCATATGCGTACCCATGTTGAACTAAGTCTTGAATAAACTGAATCATTTCATCCATGTTCTCCGTTACCTTTGGCATTTTATTAAAAGGTAGGGCGTTGAGTAGTTGATTACACTCCAAGAAGTACTCTAAATACTTTTTCGCAATTTCCGCCTCAGTCACTTCTTCTTCAATAGCACGATTAATAATCTTATCGTCCACATCTGTAACATTAGAAACAAACTCTACCTCATAACCTAAATAATTAAAATAACGGTGAACTAAGTCAAAAAATAAAACGGGGCGTGCATTTCCAATATGAATATAGTTATAAACAGTAGGTCCACAAATATACATTTTGACCTTGTTCTCTTCAATTGGTTTAAATTCCTCTTTCTTACGCGTATACGTATTATAAATTAACATACCGAGTCCCAACTCCTATCTTCCGAAACGATATCTTCATTTTAATATATTTCACCAAACTTTACTAGGTTGTATACTCAATCTCATAATTTGCCTCTAATAATTTTTCAATCACACGTCTTTTATGTTCCTCATCAATCGTCTCCACAACAACAGAGACCTCCAACTGATACATGGATAATCCTTCTTTATGACGATTTTGATGAATCACTAAAACATTTCCAAGTTCTTTAGCTATCGTATCTAAAAATAAACTTAACTCGCCTGCTTGATGATTTAATAGAACTTTAATCGTGGTTCGTCTTCCCGTCGTAATCATCGCATGATTAATAATACTTTCAATCAAATTAATATCAATATTTCCGCCCGAAAGAATAGCGCCTACCTTTTTCCCACACACATCTAAATGTCCAGATAATAAAGCGGCAACCGAAACCGCGCCAGCCCCCTCACAAACGAGATTACAATTTTCAAGGAGTAATAAAAAAGCTTGAGATATTTCCGTTTCGGTTACTGTTATAATCTCATCTACATACTGACAAATAAGAGGAAATGTCAAATCCCCTGGCTTCCCAACTGCAATCCCGTCTGCAATGGTTCGATGAATTGGGACTTTTTCAACCCTTCCTAAACGAACCGATTCATACATCGAAGGAGCATTTTCTGTTTGAACTCCAACGACCTTTATTTTAGGGTTAATTGTTTTAACGGCTAACGCAATACCCGATGCAATCCCTCCACCACCAATAGGGACCAAAACAATATCTAAATCAGGCTGCTCCTTTAAAATTTCCAATCCTATTGTTCCTTGTCCCGCAATCACATAGGGATCGTTAAAAGGATGAACAAAAATCGCTCCTGTTGCCTCTTTAATCTCAAGGGCCTTTTGATAGGCATCATCGTAAACATTCCCCTCTAGAACTACCTCTGCCCCAAATTGACGCGTTGCAGAAATTTTAGCAAACGGCGCATTTTTTGGCATAACAACTGTTGATTTAATTCCTAACTTCTTCGCGCTTATCGCCACTCCCTGCGCATGATTTCCAGCACTTGAAGCAACAACACCACATTTTTTTTCTTCTTCAGACAAATGCATCATTTTATTATAAGCCCCGCGAATTTTAAATGAGCCCGACTGTTGAAGATTTTCGAGTTTTAAATAAATCTCCCCGTTTGTCATGCCACTCAACGTTTCAGAGTAACAAAGATCGGTCTCCTTAATGACACCCTTTAAATTCTTGGCGGCCTCCATAATCATTTGAAAGGTTACATTTTCCATTCCAACTTCCTCCAATAAATCATTTATTATTCCTCTTTATTTTCGCACTTATAACTTATCTTATTCTTTAACCTATTAAATTGCTCCTTATAGGCAAAACTATTATATGAATATGGTATTATGAAAACACTAGGGATATTCTACAATCTCCCGCTCTAACAAGGAGGAATTCTAATGAAAATTATTAGCACCCCATTAGCTCCTGAAGCTATCGGACCGTACTCTCAGGCCATCGAGGCAAATGGAACACTTTACATTTCTGGACAAATCCCACTCAATCCTGAAACAATGAACGTTATATCTGATAACATAACAGAGCAAACTCACCAGTGTTTAAAAAATATAGATGCCATTTTACACGCAGCGGGTTACACATTAAATCATGTTGTAAAATGCGGAATTTTTCTTAACGATATGACTGACTTTTCCGAAGTAAATGAAATTTATGGTCAATATTTTAACGAGCAAAAACCCGCTCGATCATGCGTCCAAGTAGCCCGACTTCCTCGTGACGTTAAAATCGAAATTGAGGCAATCGCTGTAAAATAATCAAGCAATTCTAACTCGGCAACGATTAACACTCAGTAAAAAGAGGTTGATCGTTGTTTTATTTTAGGCTCCTTTAGAATAAATAAAGCATCCCATCGAGTAAAGGCACTCAATCTCTCAAACATCAAACGAATACTTGTGGATAACCTTCGACCTTATTATTACAGCTATTCCTTTATTTTTTCATTATTCCATTTCAAACCTACATAATTCATTATTGGGCGTCCATCCTAATAAAAAGTTCGAATTCGGAGGTTTTACTATGTCAAATCGGTTTAAAGGTTATAAATATCTCGTCTTAATTTCTAGCTTTTTAATTATGGGAGTTGAATTTAGCCTCGTTAATAGTGTTTCATCTTTATTTATCGATCCCGTCACCAAACAGCTAGAGATTTCTAACTCAGCCTTTTCCTTTATTTTTACAACGAGTGCTCTTACAACTGCTATCATGTCCCCTATCATTGGACAACTTCTTTCTAAAGTCAAACTTAAAACAATCATGTCCATTGGGGTTATTTTAACAGGAGTTGGATTTTTCTGTTACTCGTTAGCCACACAAATTTGGATGTTTTACATCATCGCCGTCATTATTGGAATCGGGACTTCTTGTTCAGCTACTATTCCCATTTCAACCGCCCTTACTTATTGGTTTGAAGAAAGAAAAGGGATTGCTCTAGGAATCGCAATGGCTGGTATTGGAACAGGGTCATTCATTTGGATGCAAATTGTGAGCCGAATGCTTACCGCACTATCTTATAACAAAACCTATGCTATTTTAGGACTTATTATTTTAGTCGTCTGTCTTCCATTAACGTTATTCATCATGAAACTACCACCGAGTACTCCAATAGCATCTCAAAAAAAAGAAAAATTCTCTTATAAAGAGATTCACTGGAATCGTCAATTAATTCTATTCGCTTTAGGATTATTTTTAGTCGGAATTAGTATTTCTGGAACAAAGATGCATATCCAACCTTATCTAACTTCCCTTGGTCATCCTTTATCTTTTAATGCCAATATCGGATCAACACAGGCCGTTTTTGCTTTGCTAGGAAATTTAATTGGTGGGTACATCTTCGATAAATTAAATTTAAGAAATTCTATTCTTATCTTCGGAACATTATCACTTATCAGCTACGTTTGTCTTATTTGTGGAATCTTCTCGCCATTACTCTTTATTTTCTCCGCCTTATTTGGTCTTTGTCTTTGCCTTCCTGCTATGCTTCCTTCTTACGGAACAAGTGCTTTATTTGGAAAAGACCATTATGCGGTTAACCTTGGATTTATTAATATGATTTTCACGTTAGGCGGGGCAATTGGACCCATGATTTCAGGGTTCGTTGTGGATAACTTCAACTATACTATCGCTTGGATTCTTTATTTTACTTCCACTTTCCTTTACCTTATCTGTTTATTAGCCGCATTAAAACGAAAAAATCCTCAACAATAACAAAACCATTGAAAAAAGGAGCCTATTATTTTAAAAACAATAAGCTCCTTTTTTGTATAACGAAATGACTTGAAGTTTTTTTATGCTTTAATATACTCTGTCTATCAGGCAGACTGTTTAAATGAATTTTTCAATACGAGAAACAACTGTCTCTTTTCCAAGTAAAGCTAAAGCTTTTGGTAAGTCTGGACCATGCATTTGTCCTGTTGTCGCAATTCGGCAAGGCATAAATAACATTTTACCTTTTGCTCCGCTCGCTTTTCCAGCTGCTTTTACTGAAGCCTGAATTCCATCAGCATTGAACTCTTCTAATGATTCTAATTGTTCTTTAAAGGCTTTTAACGTATCTGAAACCCCTTCTTGGTTAATGAATGCTTGTGCTTCTTCATCTAATGACAATTCTTCTGAGAAAAATTCATCGTATAAATCAACAATTTCTGCACCATATGATAAACGGTCATGGAATAAAGAAACAAGTTCTACTGCCCATTGGTGTGTACGTCCTTCTAAGATTCCCGCTTCCACTAAATGAGGCATACAAAGTTCAAGTAACTCTTCAGCATCTAACGCTTTAATATAGCGATTATTAATATAAGCTAATTTAGCTTTATCAAATGTTGAAGGAGATTTAGATAAACGATTTTCATCGAATAGTTCCACTAATTGTTCGTGCGATAAAATTTCTTCTTCAATTCCTGGAGACCATCCTAATAAGGCAATAAAGTTAAAGAGGGCTTCTGGTAAATACCCCATATTAGCGTATTGCTCAATAAATTGCACCGTATCTTTGTCACGTTTTGATAATTTTTTACCGTGTTCGTTCACGATTAACGTCATATGGGCAAACGTTGGAACGTCCCATCCAAATGCACGGTAAATCATCATTTGTTTTGGCGTATTCGTAATGTGCTCTTCTCCACGGAAAACATGGGTAATTTTCATTAAGTGATCATCAACAACAACTGCAAAGTTGTACGTTGGAATCCCATTACTTTTCATAATGACCCAGTCACCAAAATCTGATGAATTAAACGTAATTTCTCCACGCACGATGTCATTGAATGTATAAACTTCATTTTCTGGAACTTTAATACGAACAACATATTCCCCACGTGCTTCTAACTCGGCGCGTTCTTCAGCTGTTGCATTTAAACAACGACGTGAATAATGAATATTATCATGTCCATGCGTTGACATGGCTTCGCGTTCAGCCTCAAGTTCTTCACTTGTACAATAGCATTTATAAGCTAATCCCTTTTCGATTAACTCGTCCACATATTGACGATAAATATCTAAACGCTCTAATTGGCGGTAAGGCCCATAATCTCCACCAACATCGAATGACTCATCCCACTCAATACCAAGCCAACGTAAATAGTTCATTTGAGATTCCTCTCCACCTTCTACATTACGCTCAACATCAGTATCCTCGATACGTAAAATAAAATCGCCACCGTGGTGCTTTGCAAATAAATAGTTGTATAATGCTGTTCTAGCATTTCCGATATGTAAAAATCCTGTTGGACTTGGTGCATAACGAACACGAACTGTCATAATCTTGCCTCCTAATTAAAATAAGACTTTATTGGTTTCATATATATGTCTATTCTATCATAAAATAAATTTTTATAAATAGTCAAAACAATATCTTTAAAAGGGAGTATGCTAGAACTACAAAAATCATTAACCCCAAAATAAGACTCATATTAATCAATATTTAAATAGCTACGTTCTTTTCTAAAACATTTTATCAAATAAAGCTTCTCCTAATAAAGATAGCTTTTCCGTATTATCTACAGTAAGAATATAAATTTATCACATCTAATTGATATAATAAACATATATATGAAACCAATAAAGT
>DKYS01000048.1:0-3567 GCA_002493395.1 Turicibacter sp. UBA7094
ATTCTCCGCTGGTAGGGAATGGGACCTCTGCGCTAAGGAGTGAGTGAATCGAACTCTTAGCTATTCTCCGCTAGTAGGGAATGGGAGCCCTAGTGCATGTGGCAAAAGCAAGCGATTGACAGGGGAGTAGGATGAATTCATCGGTGAGGGACATGTGGATTGATGATTCATCCATTTTAAAATAAAAAAACCTATAAGCCCACACTTTTTTTAGTGTTTAGTTTATAGGTTTTAGTTTATCAAATCGTAGTCCCTTTTTGAGGGGATGAATTAATGTTTTTTCTGTTTTAATTTTTTCTTGAATTTTTTAAATTCTGGAAGTAGTTTTGTCCAAGCCCAGTATCCTAATGGTGAAATGACGTAATCGAATTCTCCAATAAATTCAGTGAATTCTCCACCAAATCCTTTTTTAAAGCGGTAAAGTCCGTATAGTGGGTCTGATTCATCTGTTTTTCCGCTAATTCCAAAGAAATCGTAAATTTCGTATCCCGCTTCTTTTGCTTCGGTTAAGGCAACCCATTGGATGTCGTAGTTTGGCATAAATTCACGATAGACATTATCGCTGGCCCCGTATAAGTACCAAGATTTATTCCCAAAGTAAGTGGCAATAATTCCAGACATGGTGATTCCATCAGGGTGTTTCTCATATAATTTTTTTAATTCTTGAAGCTGCTGTTGCAGATTTTTTTGCTTATTAAGCTCAGGTTCCAGTTTGTTTTGAAGTTTAGCTCGTTTCTTTTCTGCTAATTCATCGTTTTCAAGCTGGCGTTGTAACTGATAAATTGTTTGCTCGGTAAGAGCTAGTTCTTCTTCGATACCGATTAACGACTGCTTCGTATTGAGTTTAGCTAAATAAAGTTTACACATTCCGCTGGGTGCGAGTGTGTCATACATATTCTCAAAGTAACTAAGTGGCCGTGTAAGGAAACCATCTCGCTCACCTGTCACGCGCATAATTGATTCAAAAGTCTTTAAGTCTTCACGTGTTCCTTCGATGATTTCAATTCCTTTTTTCTGCGCGACTTTAATATTGTAGCGTGTTTTTGATTGACATCCTTTTAAGAGATCTTTCGTTGAAGGCGTTAAATCCAATCGAAAGGTATATCGAGGTTGAATACTTGAATCAAAGTCTTGTGTAAATCCAAGGTGGCGATATCCGAGGTCGGTGAGTGTTTGAACAAGTTTTTGGTTATTAAGTCCCCCGTCTAGCTCTTCTCCATCAACGGTACGGTCTACATATTTAATGTCGGGATCAATCTTAATAAAGATGGCTCCTTTTTGTTTAGCATAGCGTTTCATGGCTAGTGTGAAAGTTTCAAGCAGTTGAGTTTGGTGAAAATCGATGAGATATCCGCGGGGAATATAGATAAATGGGCGTTTAATAAGTGGGAGTTGGCGAAGTAACACCAGTGCTCCAGCAATCAAGTTACCTGATTCGTCTTCAAGACCAACAGTATCGAAAGACCACTCGGGTGACTTTGATTTAAAAACGCCCCATTCATAACTTTGAAGAAAATGATTTTTTGGATGTTTAGCAGCAAACGCATTGAAACGGTCCGCTGGTATATTCGTTATAAATTTCATAAAACTCCACCTTTAATTGATTAATTGTTTAATAGTAATTAGTTTACTATAATTGTCAGTAATTATTATAACATAAATTATATCAAATCATTTTAATGAATTTTTTTTGTTTTGTTTACAGAAGACGAGATATGTAGTATAATATTACTGTTAATCGTAGCGAAGCGGAAGGAGGGTTAGTGGTGGCTAAAACTGTAGTTCGAAAAAACGAATCATTAGATGATGCATTACGTCGTTTTAAGAGAGAAGTATCTAAAGTAGGTACCCTTACTGAAGCTCGTAAACGTGAATATTACGTTAAACCGAGTATCAAACGTAAACAAAAATCTGAAGCAGCTCGTAAAACAGCTAATAAGCGTAACAAATACTAATATTTAAATAGGTGATTTCAGTGGCATTACTCGATCAATTAAATGCTGATATGAAAGAAGCGATGAAAGCGAAACAAAAGGATCGCTTATCGGTTATTCGTATGTTAAAGGCATCTTTACAAAACGAAGCTATTCACCTAGGGGTAGCGGGGTTGAATGAAGAACAAGAATTAACTGTTTTATCACGTGAAGTTAAGCAACGAAAAGATTCTTTAAAAGAATTTAAAGCGGCTGACCGTGAAGATTTAGCAGAAAAAATCGAGCAAGAGTTAGTGTACTTAAACGCTTATTTACCAGCGCAACTTACTGAGGAAGAAATCAAACAAATTATATCTGAAACAGCTAAAAAGATTAACGCAGTCAATCCATCTGACATGGGTAAGTTGATGGGTGCAATCGTTCCAAAAACAAAGGGGCGTGCAGATGGTGCCCTAGTAAGTACATTAGTGAAAGCTTACTTAAACCAAAAATAAAACACACGTCTCGTGTGTTTTTTTATATTATCTTAAAGGGGAATGGGTCACCTAGCATTTACGAAGTAAATGTATTCTCAATTACTAGGAGGGAAAGGGAATGAAAAACCGAAGTTTAATATTAACTCTTTTTTTAACTTTAGTCATAGGGTGCTCTCGATCACCTAAGGAGTTTGCTTGGTCTGATTACAAAGGAACCTATGTTGGAAATAATTCAGCAGTCGGAGCGATTCTTAATGAATTACCTGCTCATGAATATTTAGAGGATTTTTCGTTAAAGACGGATCAACCTCCCTATGAAATGACGATTCGCTATAAAAACTTTCAACAAACAAAGGCTGAGATAGGTAAGGAAGAAGCGAGAATGGTTTCTGCAAAGACAGCTTTAAAAGGCAATGCAATTTTGTTGTTTGCCCTGATTGAAAATGTGGATTGTATTCATTTCAACCTCCAAAATCAAGAGGAGACTTCATTTAATCGTGAAGAGCTCACTGAAGAATTTGGAGATTTAGAATCGATCGTACAAGATGAATCGTCGATGCAACAACTTTTTAAGGCGATTGAGTAACATTTGTTGCTAATTAATCGATTGAAATCCTAGATAAATTTCTTCTAGGATTTTTTGTTATAGATTTTTAGACTTAGTATTATTAAATGAAGAATAATGGCTCTTCTAATATTGGAAATAGGATGGTATATAGGGGGCACAGTAACGATGAAAATAAGACGCTTTAGATTGATTATGATTAGTACCTATCTCATTTAAACGGACAATTCAGGTAAGGGCAGTAGCCCTCCTATACGGGTAAGCGTATTGACTTTGGGTAGAGAGTGATAATGGAAATAAAAAAATCCTCTCAATCGTTGCGTGACGGGACAATGGTTGAGAGGATTTATAAAAAGGATTATGGCAAACCCTTTAGCTGGAACGATATATCCGGCGATTGGAAGTTTCCGGATATAGGAATTAAAAGTCTTCCCAATTCANNTTTGTTATAGATTTTTAGACTTAGGATTATCAAATGAAGAATAATAGCCCTCCTAATATCGGAAATAGGCCAGGATATAGGGGGAACGGTAGCAATGAGAATAGGAATACGCTTATATTAAAGGATAATTTTGGATAATAAGTGTTCTAT
>DKYS01000048.1:3834-3970 GCA_002493395.1 Turicibacter sp. UBA7094
AAGAATATTTTTAATTAATATCTCTTTCGTCCGAACGTCCTATTCGAGTAATCATATTAATGTAATAGGTGTTAGAACTAAAAAATCCTCTCAATCGTTGTGTGACGGGACAACGGTTGAGAGGATTTATAAAAAG
>DKYS01000122.1 GCA_002493395.1 Turicibacter sp. UBA7094
TTTTTTTATTTTCTTTTCCATCGCTCTTGCGACGACTCATCTATAATATCACCTTATTAACTGATTGTCAAATCATTTTAGGTCTTTTTTCGAAAATATTTTCTTTTTAATAAAAGTCTTCTCGATTTAATAATATTATCAAATGAAGAAGACTTTTATATTATATTAGTTTAGATTAGAATTCTAATAATCCTAAGAATGATTCAACATCTAAAGAAGCTCCACCAACTAAAGCTCCGTCAATTTCAGGTTGAGCCATTAATCCAGCTACAGTGCTAGGTTTAACTGATCCACCGTATTGGATACGAATTGCATCAGCGGCTTCTTGACCATGTTCACGAGCAACAACAGAACGGATATATCCGATTGTCTCATTAGCTTGCTCATTAGTTGCAGTTAACCCTGTACCGATTGCCCAAATTGGTTCATAAGCAATAACAGTTTCTTTAACTTGCTCTACTGATAATCCTTCTAAAGCGCGTTTAATTTGAGCATCAACCACTTGGTTAGTTGTTCCATTTTCACGTTCTTGTAATGTTTCACCACAGCAAACAATTGGAACTAATCCATTAGCAAATGCTGCATGAGTTTTTTTGTTAACTGTTTCATCCGTTTCATTGAACATTTCACGACGTTCGCTATGACCTAAAATAACATAAGTTACTCCTAAGTCTTTTAACATACCTGGAGCGATTTCTCCCGTAAATGCACCGTTTGCTTCAAAGTGCATGTTTTGAGCTCCAATACGTAAGTTTTCTCCTTGGTGTTCAACTAATGAACGTAAATATAAAGCTGGAGCACAGATAGCTGTTTCTACTTTATCTGAACTTGGTACTTTAGAAGCTACTGCTTTTACAAATTCTACAGCTTCATCGTAATTTTTATTCATTTTCCAGTTTCCTGCGATAATTGGCTTTCTCATGAAACTTCACCTCTATTAAATATTTTAGTACGTGTGTTGTGTGTGTGTATTTTCAGAAAAGAGGAATTCACAAAAGGTGAATTCCTTTATGATTAATTTTAAAAATTATTTGCATCCGCATCCGCAGCATTTATCGCTTAAAGATGCAACACCTGGTAATTCTTTACCTTCTAAATATTCTAAAGAAGCTCCACCACCTGTTGAGATGTGAGAGAATTTATCAGCGTATCCTAATTGCATTGCAGCAGCAGCTGAATCTCCACCACCGATGATAGTGATTGCACCGTCTAAATTAGCGATTGCTTCACATACACCGATTGTTCCTTTAGCAAAGTTAGACATTTCGAATACACCCATTGGTCCATTCCATACAACTGTTTTAGCATCTTTTAATACATTAGAGAATAACTCAACAGTAGCAGGTCCTACGTCTAATCCCATTTCATCATCAGCTAACTCGTCAACTGAAACAACACGGAATTCTGTATCATTAGAGAATTCTTTAGCAGCAACTGTATCAATAGGAAGGATTAATTTGTCTCCACCTTTCTCTAATAAAGCTTTTGCTAAATCTAATTTATCTTCTTCACATAAAGATTTTCCGATATTTTTACCTTGAGCTTTAAGGAATGTAAACATCATCCCTCCACCAACTAATACTTTGTCAGCTTTATCTAATAAGTTTTCGATAACTCCGATTTTATCAGATACTTTTGCTCCACCTAAAATAGCAACCATTGGTCGTTGAGGTGCATCTACAGCCCCACCAATGAATTCGATTTCTTTTTCTAATAAGAATCCAGCAACAGCTTCTAAGTTAGCAGAGATTCCTACGTTAGAAGCATGTGCACGGTGTGCAGTACCGAATGCATCATTTACAAATACATCACCTAAAGAAGCCCAATATTTTCCTAATTCTGGATCATTTTTAGATTCTTTTTTACCATCTAAATCTTCAAAACGAGTATTTTCAAACATTAAAACTTCTCCGTCTTTTAATTCAGCAATGGCATTTTCTAATTCAGCTCCACGAGTTTCAGGAATAAATTTAACATCTTTTCCTAATAATTCTGCTAAACGTTCAGCAGCTGGACGTAAAGATTTAGAAGCTTTATCTTCTTCTGTTTTAACTTTTCCTAAGTGAGAGAATAAAATCGCACGCCCACCATTTTCTAAAATATATTTAATTGTAGGTAAAGCAGCTACGATACGATTATCGTTTGTAATTTTTCCATCTTTCATTGGTACGTTAAAGTCTACACGTACAAGGACTTTTTTTCCGTTTAACTCAACATCTTTAACAGTTTTTTTGTTCATGTGATGAGTCCTCCTTAGATTATTTTTCACAAGTATTATTTTAACGCTTTTTAGTATATAATTCAAACATTACCTTATATTAAAGCGCTTTTATATATTGGTAAAGCCAATATAAAGCTTCTGCAACGGTACGCTGTCTTATTTTTTCACGATTTCCATTAAAAATGTATGATTTTAAGAAAATTTGACCGCAGACATTGATTGCCATATAAACTAAGCCTACTGGCTTTAATTTACTTCCACCACTTGGGCCTGCAATTCCCGTAACACTTACTGTCACATCCGCACCGCTTATCTCTTTTAAATTAGTAGCCATATCATGAGCAATCTCTTCTGATACTGCTCCAAATTTCATTAATCTTTGAACATCAATATTTAAATGCTTCAATTTCGATTCATAGCTATAACAAATAATCCCCTCTAAAAAAACTGTTGAAATCCCTTCAACATTAATGAGGGTCGATGCTAACAGGCCTCCACTACAACTTTCGGCCGTTGCTAAAGTTAGCTGCTTTTCTTTAAGCAATCGCACAATCTCAGTGGAAAGATTAGTCGTTTGATCTCCAATATAGTAATCTTTCATAATACACCTAAAATCTTCATCAAACGCCTTTAACTCTGCTTCATAACACTCCTGTGTTGTAACAATATAATCCACCTTATCTACTGCACAATAGGGCGCAATATTTAAATGGGGATACTTTTCATACAAGTGTAAAATTTGTTCCTCTGCGATTGATTCACTAATCCCACACAGACGATAGCTAAAAGTTATTTTACGTTCCTTGATTCGATTAATTAAATATGGACGAACATTTTCATAAAAAATAGGCTCCAGCTCTGATGGTGGTCCAGGCAATAAAAAAATGGATTGATTACCTTGTTCAAAAAATAGTGCTGGTGCCGTTCCGTTGTGATTAGGCAACACTAGTCCCCCATCAAATTTATACGCCTGACGAAAATTATTTTTAGGAACCTCTTTACGTCTTCTTTGAAAATAATCACAAATTCCTTGATATATCCCCTCATCATACACTAATTCAATACCAAAATACTTTGCAACACCTTCACGTGTTAAATCATCTACGGTCGGTCCAAGTCCTCCAATAGTAATCACTAAATCCGCATAGGTATACGATACTTCTAACCCACGAATAATCTCTCCTATCTCATCCGAAACCACTTGTTGATGGGTCAGCTTCCCTCCTAAATTTTCAACTTCTTTAGCAATAAACGCCCCGTTGGTATTAAGGGTTTTACCGCTGAGCACCTCATTGCCTATCGATAAAATTGCAATATTCACACTTTTCACCTCTTGTTTAAAATAACCTACTCTCTCCCCTTTTATGCAATGCACAAAAATGAAAATGAAAAAAAGCTATCTCCAAAGAGATAGCTTTTTAAGTTTCATCGCTAAAGTTTAATTATTTAATTAAAGAAGCGAAGTATCCTAAAGTACGGATTAATTGGTTAGTATAAGACATTTCGTTGTCATACCAAGCAGCAACTTTAACTAATTGCTCACCATTAACTTCCATTACTTTAGTTTGTGTTGCATCAAATAATGATCCGTAAGAAAT
>DKYS01000085.1:0-616 GCA_002493395.1 Turicibacter sp. UBA7094
GTTAACTGAACAGTATGTGTTCCGTTTTCTAACGCTTCTTCTACTTGATAAACAACTTCTGTTTCAGAAATAGTTGCCTCCTGAGTCACATCTTCACCATTAACCATTAATTTAACAGAATCCACATTCACCCCTGAACGGTCGCTATACTTAGCTGAAATTTTAGGGGTTTTATTTTTTCCTACATTCGCCTGATCAGCAGGAGAAATAGAGATAATGGCTGGTTTCGTGTAATCATCTGCTGAAATTGAAATCATCATCGTATTCGTTTTTGCTTCATTTCCTTCAACATCTGAAGCGTTAATATAATACTCGATTCCTTTATCCGATAACTCTTTTGTTCCAATAATTCCTTCATAAACATCTTCTGTTAATCCCATAGGAACTGACTTAAATTCTTTTTCTCCAATGATGCGATAATGAAGGGTTACCTTTCCAACTTTACGATTATCAGTGACATTTGCTTTAATGACGATTTCTTCATCTAAGTTTCCTGAGGTCACTTCATCCACTATTTCAATAGTAGGAGCTGTTGTATCTTCCTCTTTTTCCCCAAGTTCTTGAGCAAATAATCGCATATCATCAAAGGCAATATTCATTTTTCCTTTTTCTTCAA
>DKYS01000085.1:947-3290 GCA_002493395.1 Turicibacter sp. UBA7094
CTAAATGAATTAAACATCGCTAAGTCGTTCCACTCATCTTTAAAGTTCGATTGATATTGGACACGTAATACCGTTGTTCCACTTGCTTGTGAAGCGTTCCCTTTAGCGGCAAACTTTAATAATCCATTCCCAATTAAACGGAATTCACTCGTTTCAACGAATTGCCCTTGTTTTGTTAACTTTAACGCTGGACCAGCTTCATTTCCACCTGAATATTTGTCATCTGCCGATAAATTGGTTTGCCATCCAACTTGTAACGTAGGAAACTCTTTGAACCCTTCTTCAAAAACCGTGATTGGATAATCTTTCGCTTTGGTTACTTCTAGACGTTTTTGACCCACGTATTTTTTATCATTAATTGTCGCCACGGCCCCAATTTGGGTAACGCCCTCTTTTAACGCTTGAATTTTTCCTGAGTCATCAATCGTTAAAACCTCTGGATTTGTTGACTCATATTTAACATCTGATACGATGTCTCCTTCTTTTGAAGTCGTTTGTACGGTTGAGGTCATTCCCACCTCAAGACTCGATGCCCCTGATACTACTAATTCTCCATACGCATCAACGTCAGGTTTTTGTGTCTCATCATTCACCGGCGGATTCACACCTTGATTTGGTACGTCTTGTTCAGGTTTATCTGTTTCTGGTGTATCCGGTAATTGGTCCCCACCGTCAACGATACTTCCAACACCTATTAATTTAACTCCATCTAACGCAATATTAAAGTTCCCTCTTTTCTCGAGAACAATCTGTAATTGCGTCGCTTCTTTTGGAACAAGCACCTCTGTCTGAATAAAACTTGTCTCAAACGATGTCATCGCGTGAAGCTCTTTCCATTCACCCTCGATAGCAGCTTTAACCTTTAAGACAGAATCTCCATCTCCCGTTGCCGCATATCCTTTCGTTGAGAACGTTAAAGTTGCCTCTTCTTGTAGCTCAAAGGTTGGTGTTTTTAAATAATATCCATCTTTATTTAACTTCAGTGATTTTGATGAGGTTACGCCACCTGAATAAGGTTTTTTATCGGCCTTTGCCTCCCAACCTTCCGCTATATTTGGATATTGACTAAAATCAACACTTAAAATTTCCGTCTGTTGTTGATCTTCATTCAGTTGCACTACCTGTGCATAAGCTTTTGGATTTGGAATCACTAATCCTGAAGCGAGTACGCTAAAGGCTAAGGTTCCGTTTAATAGCTTCTTACAAAATATACTCCTCATAATACCCTCCATAACTAAATTCTAGTTGTAGTCTTTTTTGGCCTTTTTCTTACAACTCGTCCGGATTATACCATTAATTTGTGTCCTTTTAATATTTTTTCGGTAAAAATGTAAAAAAAAGACGGAAAATTCCGTCTTTTTTTCTTATTTTCGCTTCATACAAAAAAATGCTGCCACTAAGACCGTGACCGGAACTGTAATGACAATCCCAATACTTCCGGCAATTCCTTGAATCAATTCTGTCCCTAAAACATCTAAATTAATTAACTGTAAATGACTAATTGTTGCCGAATAAATTAAAATAACCGTTGATAATGATCCCCCTGCTAACGCTAAGATTAACGTATTCGTCATCGTTCCAATCATATCCGTCCCCACATTCATCCCGCTTCGAATCAATGCTTTATACGATAATTTCTCATTCACACTCGAAAGCTCAAACATCGCCGATGCAATTGACATCGCCACATCCATCACGGCTCCAAGAGATGCCACCAAAATCCCAGCAAGCAATAATCCTTTCACTTGTAAATGACTCGTTTCTGACACATAAAGCAATGCCTCAGTATCTTGCATCGTTCCACCAGATAAATGCGCCAACTCACTAAATGCATACGCAATTAGCGTTGCAATCAAAACACCCGATAGTGTTCCAATCATGGCCGTTATCGATTTTTTATTTAACCCTGCCACTAACCAAAGCGTCACAAACGTACTCAAAAAGACAATGATAATAGCTGCCAATACTGGGTTCATCCCTGATAACATCAATGGAAGCATTAAGAAAACAACACAAACCCCTGTAAAAAATAATGACACTAATGATTTAACCCCTTTTAACTTACCAATCCAGGCCACTAATGCACAGAAGATAATAGCGAGCAACCCTAAGACAGTATGACGTTCATAACTGCTCACTGTTAAATCTAGAATCTCTCCATCATTAATATAGGTTCCCACAATAATATCTGTATCTTTTTTCACAATCGTATTATACAATCGACTAATATGATTTTTAAACGTATGAATTTCCCCCTTATAAGGTCCATCCGTAATTTCAACCTGAATTTCTTGAACCCCAACTGTAAACTCTTCCGTATAATTATCCGGGCCTAAATCTTCA
>DKYS01000109.1:0-3331 GCA_002493395.1 Turicibacter sp. UBA7094
TTTACCCGCCTTCATATTTGAACCAATACAGTGTGCCACAGACGTCTGTCTTTTTTGCATGAGTTTAAGATCAGCTTCTGTTACATGAATACAATGCGCTGCAATTAAACGATTACTCAGGACCCCAATCGAATCTAAATATTCAATCGGCGTCATTTGATACTTCGTCTTAAATTCTTCCATCTCATAATCCATTTCAGCGACATGCATGGTCAATAAAGTATCATACTTGATAGCCAATTCATGGGCCGCTTGTAATGCCCATGCCTCATTAGTATTCGTTGCATGGGGTGCAATAATCGGCGTGACTAGTTCGTGTGCTTGCCATTTTTTCATAAACTTTTCACCATAGGCTAATCCGCCATAAGGAGCCGTTGTATCACACGTTGCGAAGTTAATCACCGTCTCTCCCAGCACCCCTCGCATCCCAAATTCCTCGCACGCCTTAGCCACTTCCTCCTCGAAATAATACATATCAAGAAACGTCGTCACCCCATTTTGTTGCATCTCTAAAATTCCATATCGAGCCGCCTGATACACTAATGAGTCTCTCATACATTCATTTTCAAGGGGAAAAAGATAGCGACGTAATCGGTCAGGACAATCATCTCCAAGTGAACGAAATGGAATCATCGAAACGTGAGCATGGGTATTCACCATACCTGGAATCAAAATTCCCCCTCTTGCATCAACCACTTCATCTACCTCTCCTAAAGAAAGCGGCTCCTCTTCTCCAACATAAGCAATCCGATTTCCATCCATTAAAAGCGATCCATTTTTATAAGTCGTTAAGTTCTTATCCATTGTTAAAATCCATGCATTTTTTATTAATGTTTTCATAAAAAGGCCTCCCGAATTAAACCACTAAAAATATAAAAAAGGCAGTCTCAACTGAGACTGCTTGTTTTATCAAAAATAAACTGATACTTCCTGTATTATATACCGTATTCAATCGAATATCAACTTGGCTTTTTACTCACTGCATCCCTTAATCCCATAACTAAGGGGCTAGATTTCAAATTCATTAACATGAATCCTTATCTATAAACTATCTTTTTCTAATCACCAAGAAAAAAGTGGCATGCGACCTCATAACCATTAAATCCTAGTCATTGCAGGACAGTCCCTTCCTTTTTGTTTAGAGTAATTCTATATGATCCATATCTAATTTATACTTGACGTCTTTTCTCTCAACAATCACATTCATTTTATGTCTCAATGTTTCATCTTCCATTAATTTTGTAATGAGTTCTTTCGTTGGGTTAATCGCAAATGGAGTTCCAACTGCCCGAAACATTGTTAAATCCCCCGTTGTATCTCCATAGGCAAAACTTTGACTTAAATCTATGTCATATTTAGCTTGAAGCTCATCAATCGCCTTTTGTTTGCTGACGGCATCCCACATCGGAATCACATTCCCGTTATAGCGTCCCGCTTCATCTGTTTCATAAATGGTTCCTCGGTAGTCATCCATTTTATATTTATTCGCCATTTTACTTACTAATTCATAAGGTGAACCTGAAATTGCGATCACGATATGACCTTGTTCTTTATGCCACTTCATGCGTTCTCGTGAAAACGTATAAATGCGATCTCCTTTTTGGTTAATGACCTTTTGAGCGACATGGTCAATGTGCTCCTTACTAACGCCAAGAATGGCTTGCTTATAAGCATCGACCATCTTTAATAAATACTCGTCATAGTCGCCTTCGCGACGGTCCCACTTTAAATAGACTGGCTTAACTTCATTATGCCAAACCTCTTCTTCAATCAGTTCATATTTAATGATTTTTTTAAAAACTTCTGTAATTAATCCTTCACGATAAATCGTTCCATCAATATCAAAAAAGGCAGCAATTCTAGACATTTTTGGCACCTCCTACACCTGTTAACTGCGTTTTCAACTTCTATGCCTATTATACTATTATTCTTCCATTCTATCCATAAACTAGTTAAAAATGGTTCCCAGTTTCTAAATAAACTAGCCTTCTATAGTTTATTAAAAAAGGTATCCTCTCATGCTTAAATCTTAAAACTATTTCCAAATCATCCATAAAAAAGGCTTAAATCGTCGTTTAAGCCTCTTCATCTGTCTTTTGTATCACTTTGTTCGGTTCTTTAGCCCCCGCTGTCACCAATCGTTCAATCAATGAGTTAACGACACCACCCCCACGGCTGACAACAAGACCTGTAACAAACTCACCAATATACGGGCACGTCATGTCCATTCCTACCGCCTCGAATAAGTCAAATGGCACACACATACAAATAGCAACACTTAAAATAATGGCCCCAATCTTTTTATAACTTATTTTCCCGTTCGCCTTCACGATTGTATTAAATGTTTCAACCGCTGATTCAACGACAATTGAAATAATAATAAGAGGTACAAAATCCATCACATACTCCCCCTCTCTTTTATCACCCATTCGCTTCTTTTAGGTGTATAAATCTTTAATCCCTTACATTTATATGTCTTAAAATGTCCTTTTATGTTATGAAAAGAGATAACTTTACAACTTTAGTGACGATATATTTTATAAAGAGAATTCATCTAACTGTTTAAATAAAAAATCCCTATCGACACCCAACTCCTTGTGCCCATAGGGAAATAAAGCCCATATTAAAAGTTAAATTTCTTTTGATAAGCCTCATACCATTTTGTCGACCAACCGTATTCTTTACACAGTTCTAAGAGTTCATGTTCATCATTAATTCCTCGCTCTGTAATTAAACGATGGGTTTCTTTATTGACAATTAATCCATTATCAATATGATCGGCTAGTTCCCGATAAAGGGCATAACTTCTAATATGTGAGAATTCACAGGTTCTGACAACGAGAGGTTCACCTGTTAACTCATCCACCTTAATTTTATACTTTGTTCTCCGTTTCTTCTTCAACCCCTTGCGCGCTTCATTTAACGTATGGTCATATTCTAGACGACGTAACTTTACGGTCGGGCACGTATTAATGGCTTCATAGTACTGTTTGGACGCTTCAAGATTGGCTCCTTTTTTACCCACGCCATTTTCTTCAATATTTTTAGCTAATTGTTCAAGAACCTTATAGCCTCTAATATAAAGTTTGCCATCAAACGTTCGCTTCAGATCATCTGGAATCTTCGCAACAAAGTACCGTACATTTTTCTTCGTCGTTCTTAAAATACTATGGAGTTTTTCTTCCTTAACCGATACGAAAAACATAAATATTTCTAACAAAATATAAACATTTCTACTGTGGCACAACTTATATCTAACGACTTTCGTTTTGTGCCTTCCTACTTCAACGTGTCCGATTTTGCCAAAGCTACTTTCGTTTGATGTGACACT
>DKYS01000109.1:3554-5467 GCA_002493395.1 Turicibacter sp. UBA7094
TACATATTTAAGGCTTAGTTTTAGGTTAAGTTCCTTAAATTTGATAATTTGCTAAATTAATACTTGCATTGTAATCTCTATCTGCCACGAAACCACAATCACATTTAAAAACCCTATCTTTCAATTTTAAATCTGATTTAATGTTCCCACAACAACTGCACATCTTGGAAGAAGGATACCATCTATCTGCAATTACCAACTCAATACCATACTTTTTAGTTTTATATTCCAATTGTTGTCTAAACTCATGGAGTTTTTGTTGAGCAATCGCCTTCGATAAATGTTTGTTTTTCATCATCCCTGAAACATTTAAATCTTCAATCACGAGACGAGATGGCTTGGTTTTCACTATCTTATTCGTGGCTTGATGAAGATGGTTGTTTCGGATGTTAGTTAGTCTCTTGTGGAGATTTTGCATTTTGCAAGTTTGTTTCTGAATGTTTTTCATTTCTTTTAAAGGTTTTTTATAAATTGGTTTTCCATTTTTGGTGCGTTTTAGGGTATTGAACTCCATTTTTCGACTTAGCTTTCTTTGTTCACGTTTAAGTTTTTGCTCTAGTCGTTTTACTTCTTGTGTCTTATTAATATTCTTAAAAACTTGACCATCTGAACAAATGGCTAAATCTTTAACCCCTAAATCAATACCAAGAGATTTATTGGTGAGTTCGACTTCTTCCACATCTACTTCATAGCCAACAGACAAGAACCAATTCCGCCCATCAAAACTAATACGTGGATTAGAGTATTTTTGTTTGCCAATTAGTTTAGGCAAAGGTTGGCAAGTTCTCACAAACCCTATTTTCTCTCCTCTAAAACCACCATTAACACGTTTTAATCTTTCATAGTTTACATAAAAACTGATTTTGCTTTTATGTCTACTTTTAAATTTAGGTTTTTCAGAAAGTCCTTCAAACCAACGTTTGCGAGCATTATCGGCATCTTTTACGGCTTGTTTCATGACATTACTACCGACCTCTTTAAGCCATGTGTGAGTCGTCTTTTTTAACACATTATTGATGTATTTTCTAACTTCACCCTCATTGATGGTCTTCTTTTCATGTTTACCCTCAAGATATTCTTGATAATATTTTTCGCTTTCAGCTAAAAAATAATTATATGCCCAACGGGAAACACCGGCAGACTTCCAAAATAAAACTTCTTGCTCTTTTGTAGGGTTAAGTCTGATTTTAGTTGCCAGTATCATTGTTTTTTTACTTCCTCAATAAGACGTTTAGTTTTTTTAGACCTTTGACCGTATAATCTATTAGCAAATACAGTAATGATTTGAATGAAATCATCTGTTAATTCCTCTTCTTTGGATTTGTCGGTATGGTCTATCACTTCAAGTTCAACATCATTAATTTCACAAAGATATTCGATTAATTCAAAGCCAAAACAAACAAGTCTGTCTTTATATAAGACGACAACTTTGCTCACTTCTTGATTGTTTATCTTGTCGATCAGAAGTTTCAAACCTTTTTTGTTATAGTTAATTCCACTCCCGACATCCTCAATGATTTCATATTGATAACCCTTAGCAATCATATAGGATTTAACATTGTTTACTTGCGTTTCTAAATCGTCTTTTTGACTTCGTGTACTCACACGACAATAGCCAACTACCAATTTATTTTTAGTTTCTTCTTTGAGAAAATGTTTTAATTGTTTTGTGGAGTAATATCTTGTTCCACCCGAAGAAACATGAGCAGGCAATAACTCACCTTTTGCTTCCATTCTTCTAAGTGTTACTACATTTACTCCAATCTTCTTAGCAAATTTACCAATGGACATTAATTCCATATGTATCACCCCACACTCTTACTATATCGCGAGTGTGGATATTTATCTATATTTTATAGATTTATTTATATTTTTCTTGTTCAACACGATTCGCAACACCGTGCCAGTTCTCT
>DKYS01000009.1 GCA_002493395.1 Turicibacter sp. UBA7094
TGATTGGATAGTTTATAGGCAGAGGGTTTGTTCACCAACATCCCTCCATTGATAAGTGGCACACAACTGGGCTTCGCTTTGTGAGATGGTATAAGGGATGGGGGTTGTTAGGTGAAGAGGGAGGGAGAGGGTGTCTGGTTCAAAGTGTAATCGATCGTTAAGCTCATAGAGTTTATAATAAATCGTTTGTTGGGTTTCTAAGTGCTGTTGCTGATTAAGTAATTTAGGAAGTGAGTGGGTAAGGCTAATCCCAACAGTGCTTAATACGACAAGACCGATGAGGCATTCGATGAGCACATAGCCTTTTTGTTTAGTTTGAATCACGAATATCAATTCCTCCTGTTCCGATTGAAAAGACGATTTTTTTCTCATAATATTTACTTTTTATTGTTAGGGTAAGACCACGGGTGATGTGACCGAGGTTATTAAACGATAAATCTGTTGAGGTTGTGCTGACTGACGGAATAAAGACACCGGTTGGAAAGACACGTGTTTGTAGGTCTACTCCACCTTGTCTTAAAACATAACTGTTTTGTTTATGGTAAATTCGTAACGTATAAGCACCGCCTTGAAGTGGCATCATATTTGCCTGGCGAATATAGTTTAAATCAGATTGGAGTAAGGCGATGGCTTGGTTGAGTTTGATGTGATCATAAAGTTTGAGAAAAGGGGGAAAGGATAAAAGAAAGAGGACGCCCGTGATCAGAAGGGCGAGGAGCGCCTCGACGAGCGTGAACCCTTTTTGCTGACGAATCATTCGCCCTCCTTACAAACCTTTGCACGGTCTTTGGCGATTTGTTCAAGTTCTGATTGAGAGAGGGGCTCTCCTAGAAGTTCAGCTGATGCTTTTTGGGCCTCGACCGATTTATCAAAGGCTTCACATCCTGTTGCATTCGTTTTTTCTAAAACGGCGCTAGCTTTTGGAAAGACGAGAAGAATGAGAACTCCCACGATTACCATCACAATCAGCATCTCAATTAATGTGAATCCTTTTTGTTTTGATTGAATTAATTTTTTCATGTTAAATTCCTCCTAGTGTTAGATCAGTTCCGCCATTTGGAAGACGGGTTGTAATAGACTTAGATAAATGAGTACAATAATGAGCCCGAGAAGGGCTAAAAAAGTGAATTGGATGATTTTAAACGTATGATTCATCCATTGAGTTAATCGTTTGAATTCTTCCGTACTATAGAGGGTTAATTCTTTGTGGACCTGTGCGATTTGCAAGGCGTGTTTCATGATGAGTTTAAAGTAGGGGGTAAAGTACGGGCTTTTTTCAACTAAATCGGGAAGTGACATTCCGTGTTCAAGCGCGTGCTCAAATTCTTCAATGATGAATCGAACGAGAGGGATAGTTTCAAATGATTTCATCATGAAAAGACTTTCTTTAAGGGGAAGACCACAGTTTAAGAAGATGAGCCATTGACTACTAAAGTAGTAGGAAAAAACGTGCTGGGAGAGTTTTTTAAGGAAGGGGAGATGAAATAGAATGCGAGGGATACTTGAATGCCCAGATTTAAAAATGAAAATTGAACCTCCGATTCCTACGAGTATGAACAGAAGCAATCCACCCAGAAGAAGTAAGACGCCATTAAGCATCGTGGGATCGCCCTCAATATGAAAACTTTCATAAAAGTTTTCCAGTTGAGGAAAGAAAAAGAGATAGACGATTCCTAAAATTCCAATCATTAAGGTGAATAAAAAAAGCGGATAGCGAAGCTTTTTAGAAAGTTCGGCCTTATTTTTAATCAAGTGGTCACTATATTCAGCCGCTTTTTGTAGGCCTTGTAAAAGGGATCCCGCTTCTTCTCCGCATCTCACAATATAAATCACTCGTTTTTCAAAGTGGCACGCTTCTAAGGTTGAGGCAAAGGGATGGCCTGTTGCACAATGGGTTGTAAAGGGGGCGATATCTTCCTTTTTAAAGAGGGAACCCATAATCTCAAGAGCTTGTGCTAAAGAAAATCCCTGTTCAATGAGTTGGCTAAAGCGATGTAAAAATCGATGTTGTTCACGAAGAGGCCAACGTTTTTTTAGTGAGTGGCTGGTAAGCATAAATCTAACTCCTCGTCTAATGGTTTATAAGGAAGCGGGGCAAGCGGAAGTTGGGTAAATAAAGCGTCAAGTTGTTCCCCGAAACAAAGTTCAAATTGTGCTTTGCGATGGTTGTTTTGATCGACTAATCGTTGATTGGCAATCCCAACGAGTGCTTGTTCAAGGTCTTGTTGAGAAATGCCAAGATCAATGAGCCGGTGAAGCGTTCCACGTACATTTTTCGCGTGAACGGTAGAGATGACTAAATGTCCAGTGAAGGCAGCCCGCAGGGCTTGCCGGGCAGTTTTTGCGTCTCGAATTTCTCCAATAATAATCACATCAGGATCGTGACGCAAAATTTCTTTAATTCCAACGTCATACGTCATCCCAAGGCTTTCGTTTACCTGCATTTGCACGATGTCGGGTTGTTGGTATTCAACGGGGTCCTCAATGGTGACAATACTTTTTCCAAGCTCGTGTTTTAAGTAATCAATAAGAGCATAGGTGGTTGTCGTTTTTCCACTTCCAGTCGGACCGCTAATTAAGATTAAGCCGGCCGGCATTCGTGCCATATCTTTAAGGACATCCGCATGGTGAGGAAAGTGAGAAATGTCATCTAAACTTTTTTGGCTTTGATGGTTGATTAAACGAAGGACGAGACTTTGGTAGTGGGGCGTTGGTAAAATGGAGACCCGTGTATAGTAACAAGCCGTCTCATCGTTTACCATCAATAATCCAGACTGCGGTTGCTTAGGATGAGTGAGGGTAAGTGAGGCGTGAAATTTGATATAAGCAAGGAGTTTTTCATAGGTTGTCAAAGAGAGGGGATCGATAGGAATCATTAAGGTTCCAACTCGACATTGAACGAGAATTTCATCGTCTTGTCTTGTAAAGTGAATATCGCTTGCTTTTAGGGCGATGGCCTGTTGTAAGAGGTCTTTAAGTTTTGTATGAATAGACAAAGACGGCTCCTCCTCTTTAAGGAAAGGGTGTGAAGTATAGGTTTCTTTTTTCTTTGCAAATAGTGTGCTAACCCGATGAAGGGGCATCAGAATCACCTCCTGCCTTACTATACGAAAAAAGATTTCGATTTCCTTTTTAAAAAAGAGAAAAAGTGAAAAAATGTGGTAATGGAAGCGGAAAAGGTTGCAAGTATAAAGAAGAGTCGTTAAAATGATACTAATAGGATTGAAAGTGAAGTGATAGCTGGTGATAGATCTTGGATTATTTTTTAGTGGAGGGAGTCTTCCGCTTCTAATCGTTTTAATTGCATTGTTTCAAAAGATTGGATGGCGAAAAGGGATTAAACGTCAGGCTCGCGCGTATTTTTATAAGGGGGCTTGGTTGAAGTTTGCGCTTTGCCTGGTGATTTCAACGGTCGGTGTGATGGTTATATCGGCGCTTATCGGTAAGATTATTTCATTTCTTTCTGTGTTGGTTTCAATATTTGGAATGGCTATTGTTTCTTATGGGACGATAGAGGTCATGCGTCTGATTCGCAATCAAGAGGAATTTGAATTAATCGATTTTATTCGGATTGACAATGTTAATGGAGCCGTTAGTGTTTATTTTATGAAATGGTTGTATACCCTTCTTTGGTCGCTTTTATTTGTGATTCCAGGAATGATTAAGTCGTATTCGTATTCTCAAGCGATGTTTATTATTAGTGAAGATCCAACACTGGGTGCGGATGGGGCTATTACACGAAGTCGTGAAATGATGAACGGTCATAAATGGGAATTGGTTGTTTTACAATCGAGCTTCTTTGGATGGGCACTTTTAGGAGCCTTAACCTTTGGAATAGCAATCGTCTATATCTTGCCAATTTATGCGATGTCGATGGCGGTCTTTTATGAATATGTGAAAAAAGACTATTTTGCAGCAAAGGAATAAGTGTTGAGACGAGCAGATCATGTTCGCTAAATAGAGGAAAGAGAAAGTAACCAAGATGGCGTGGCCTGTTGGTTACTTTTTTTCATCGGGAGGAAAATGATATAATTTATCGTTTTGTGCTATAATAAGAGGATGAAAGTGAGTGATGTTATGATTCGTGTCGCACAAATTAAGATTTCAATTGACGATCCAATTGAAAAGGTTAAAGAATTAGTCTTAAAACAGTTACGATTAAAGGAGAGTGAGTTACTCGCCTATCGAATTTATAAACAGTCGATTGATGCACGTCGTCGAGGAAAGTTGGATTTTGTCTATACGGTCGATGTAGCAGTGAAAGATGAGGAAAAGATTTTGGCGAAGAAGTTACCAAATGTTTCAAAAACGCCAGATATTGAGTATAAGTATCCGGTAAAAGGTCAACAGATGATGAAACATCGCCCGGTTGTGGTTGGATTTGGTCCGGCTGGAATGTTTGC
>DKYS01000057.1 GCA_002493395.1 Turicibacter sp. UBA7094
CAGAAATATTCGCATTTTATTAGAGATGTATATATTTTTCGTATCGGATAAAAAATATACGACAATTGCGGTTTATGCGTTAATTGTTATTAGTTTAAGTAGTGTATTTAATAATGTTATTTCTAAGTTAGATGTATTTACCGGGAAGTTAAATCAGATTTTAGTTGTTTTTCAACCCTTTATCATCGGATTTATCATCGCGTATTTATTAAACTTTATTCTTAAGTTCTATGAAGAAAAGGTTTTTAAAATAAAGGCAATTAAAAAGATTAAGAATTTTCCCTCACGGGGGGTAGGAATTTTGTTTTCTTATGTGACAGCTCTTGTCATTATCTACCTCTTTATGCAATTTGTCCTTCCTCAATTGATTGAAAGTATTAGTGGGTTAATTAACGATATTCCACGTTACGTGAGAGAATTAACAAGCTTTGTTGAGACGCAATTATATGAGCGAAATATCGATCAAGAATATATGGCAATTATTAATGAAAAATTCGTTGAGATTACAAACTGGGTTATTCAACTGTTGACTAATATTCTCCCCCTAATTGGAAATATGGTGATGTCTGTTGCCTCAAGTATTTGGAATATTATACTGGGGATTATTATTTCTATTTATTTATTAACAGATAAAGAAAAGTTTTTTGCTTTAGGGAAAAAAATTGTAACGTCACTTTTTAGTCCTAAGCATACAACCATTATTTTAGAGTTAGCTAATCGAACAAACTTAACATTTGGAAAGTTTATCGGTGGTAAAATTGTTGATTCTGTTATTATTGGGGTATTGACGCTCATTATTTTAGCTATATTTAAGATGCCGTACATGGTATTAATTTCAGTTATTATTGGAATTACGAATGTTATTCCGTTCTTTGGTCCTTTTATTGGGGCAATTCCATCCGCAATTATTATATTATTTGTATCCCCAATTCAGGCGTTATGGTTTTTAATTATTGTGCTAGTCATTCAACAAGTAGATGGAAATATTATAGGGCCTAAAATTTTAGGGGACTCAATTGGAATCTCGGCCTTTTGGATTTTATTTGCAATCCTAGTGGCTGGAAAGTTATTCGGATTAATTGGAATGATTATTGGAGTACCACTGTTTGCAGTTATTTATTCCATTATTAAGGATATCATTGAGGCACGATTACGATATAAAGGCTTACCCGTAGAAACGTCACATTATATAGATTAAAAGGATACTTAAGCAGTATCCTTTTTTTAATGCCAATAATATGAAAAAAAGATAAGTTTTAAAAATAATTCATAAATCGCCCTTTAGTGACACATATTAAGAGTAACAAATTGGTGAAAGGAAGTAATCGTAATGTTAAAGAGACTTCTTATGATGACAAGTGTGATTGGCTTTTTATTTATCGCTTCTTTTAATGTTTATGCGGCTGAAGTTATTCAATTTTCTGATAATCATTTAGAAGCGGCAATTCTTGAGGTAATGGGGAAAAAAAATGGCGATGAAGTGACGATAAGTGAGGCAGAAAAATTACAGTTTTTACCCCTTTCGAATAAGGAGATTCAAAATTTAGAGGGAATTCAATATTTTAAAAATGTGACTCACCTTCAATTAGCATCTAATCAGTTAACAGATGTAACGCCTTTAGGTGAATTAAATTCCCTTAGCATTTTAGATCTACAAAATAATCAAATAAGGGATTTATCGCCGTTGAAGAATTTGCAACAGTTAACTTCCCTAAACGTTAATAATAATCAATTAAATTCGTTAGAAACATTAAAACATCTTCCTAATATTGGATATCTTTATGTAAGCGGGAACCAAATACAGGATGTTTCACCGACTGCCCATTTAGAGAAATTAGATTTATTTGATTATTCTAATAATCAAATTAGTGATATTAGTTGCCTAACAAGATTTGACGAATTACGTTACGGTGATTTAACTGGGCAAAAGGTCGTACTTCCAGCTCAAAAAGTGAAAAAGGGCGAAGATGTTATTATTAACAATCCAATAAAAACGGTAAACGGAGCAGTTAAAAATATTGAGGTTAAAGATGGAATCTATGACGAATCCACTAATCAGATTATCGTAAAAAATATCACTGACAATCAAATGGTGGAGTATACCTATGAAACGATTATTGACTATCCTAAATATGATGGGAAAATAGATTTTTCAGGTACAGTCGCCGTAGAGGTTAACACGACACTAGGCGGAGCACCGACCATAAATGGAGCAGATGATATAGAAATCCCATACGGAAAAGAGTTTAACTTATTAGAGGGGATTACCGCAATTGATGCTGATGGGATTGATTTGACGTCCGAGATCGTTATTGAAGGAGAGGTTGATGTTTTCACAACAGGTGATTATGAAATTGTTTATCGAGTAACAGACCATGAGGGGCAAACAGAAACGGTCAATCGTCTGGTGACAGTTGGAACCCCTGTTATCGGTAATCAATCGCCTGTTATTAATGCGGAAGATCGCATTATTGGCAAAGGTAATGATTTTGATCCATTTGAAGGAGTAACGGCGCAAGATGCGGAAGATGGCGATTTAACTGCTGCAATTGAAATTGTTCAAAATACGGTTAATATTAATGAAATAGGTATTTATGAAGTAACTTATCGTGTGCAAGATTCAAACGGTGCAACAACGATTGTATCTGTCAATATTGAGGTGCATGATATTCCAACTACAGGATTTTCATTATTTTAAAAAGGATCTTTTATAGATCCTTTTTTTTCATGAGATATTCAAATTTACCTGAACTAGCATCTAATTGGTGATGGATAATTTCAAACCCCATTTTTTTATAGAATGAAATTGCTTGTTGGTTGTCGGCGTAGACGGCTAACGTCAGTTCCTTACTTTGACTGGAAATAGCCTCAAGTAGTTTCCTCCCCAATCCATGCCCTTGAAATTCCGGTGAGATAAAGAGAGCACCTATAAAAGAGTTATCAATAACGCTTATAAAACCTTTAATGATATTGTCTTCTTCGAATACTAATGTTTGTGATTGAGGGAGATATTCGTTTTTTACTAATGAATAATTTTTTTCCCAATAGGCAACGTCAATAAAGGGATGTGCCTTTACTGTACTTGAAAACCAAATTTCCATCACGGCCTCAATGTCTGTATCACGCATTTTTCTAATCATAATGACTCTCCTTTAAAGTATAGGTTTAATTGTGCTAGCATTGAACTTTTATTCTGCTCAAATTGTTTAAACCGGTGGGCATTGGCCCCAGAGGGGTGGGGAAATCCTCGTAGAATTTGTCTTTCATCGATGAGTTTGCGATGAGCGAGATAAATTAATGCTTCTTCGACACCTTTTCCTAAGGGAATAATAAGAATATTTTTAAAGTTTGATAATTCTTCGATAAAATTTTGCTCAACATACTTTAATAAAAAAGGAGTTTTTAATAATTTGGGACTGTGTCCAGTATAGTTTTTTCCTTTGATGAAGACGGGATAAGGGATTAATGAGACGGTATGTAATAACTCTTCGTGAGTAGTGAAAAGTTCTTCTGCATCTTTAATTCCAAGATATTCACTTAAATTTAATTGGTTTAGTAAGAACAGCAAATTTTGACGCAGAGAACCACTAAATCGTGCATGTATTTTACATTGGTATTTAATTTCCTCTAACGAATCATTCTTTTCTAGGCAATTGCGCGCGATGGATATGGCAGTATTCATTTGCTCAAATCCTGGCGTGATTCCTACAATAAAAACCTTGGCATGGGGATTAATATGCTCATTGTGGGGAGCGTAATATATTTGAAGATCACCGTTCTCTTCAATAAGAAAGTTAGGGATTAATAATTCATCTTTTGTATATTTTGGTTTTAGAGGCAATTGTTTAATAGCCGGCACATAGTCTTCAAGAAATTGTTTCATTTTTATTGGCTTCCTTTCCTTTTATAAGCATGGACGATCTCTAAAAGTATAAAAATTGAATAGGATAACATTTATTTAATATAGCTTATTCTTTGTTTAAATTTCAATAATTTTTATTATTTCCGATTTATGCTTAACAATGAAGAAGCGATATAGAAAGTTAATAAAGAGAGTCTTTTCATCTGACTATTTACTAAATGACTAAGTGTGAATGAGGGGGTATTTTATAAAAGATGTGTGATTGAGAATATCTATTAGAGGTTGTGTTTGTTTTATTTGATAAAAAGCGCGCGATTCGAACATTGAAAGATAATTATTGAAAGTCAGGGAGATTGTATCATGCCGTTTTATGGCGTAATTCTATGAATTTATTTTCATGGTAATTAATGATAGAGTGATTGAAGGTAGATGAAAAGAATGTAAAAAAAGTTTGAAAATCAAAAAATATCCGCCATTTAATAAAAAGCTATGCTATAATTTTCTTCATAGTTTTTAAATAGTATATTAAAACTTTTTATATAGTTTTAAATACTAAATAATTAGAGGTGGTGGATAAAATGGAGATTAAACCATTAAAAATTGGAAAGTTTACTTTAGAACTTCCTATTGTTCAAGGTGGAATGGGAATCGGGATTTCGCGTTCGAATTTAGCTGCGGCTGTTTCAAATAGTGGAGGATTAGGCGTTTTATCGGGTGCTCAAATAGGGCATGATGAACCTGACTTTGAGACGAACACATTACAAGCTAATTTGAGAGCAGTAAAAAAACATATTAAAAAGGCAAAGGATGCCGCGAATGGAAAGATGATTGGAATTAATCTCATGGTAGCAATGGAGCATTATGAGGAACACGTTCAGGCGGCCATCGATGCAGGTGTTGATATTATTATTTCTGGTGCTGGATTGCCGTTAAGCTTACCGGCACAATTAAAGGGAACCCAAACTTTGTTTGCACCTATCGTTTCGAGTGCTCGAGCGGCGAAGGCTTTATTAAAAAACTATGATCGTAAGTATCAAGTGGCACCAGATATGATTGTGATAGAAGGGCCAATGGCTGGAGGACATTTAGGGTTTAAACTTGAAGAGATCGAAAACGGTATGATTGATTTAGATCAGATTGTCAAAGATGTTATTGAGCTTGCACAGGAGTACGGTAAAAAATATCATAAGGAGATTCCTGTTGTTGTTGCAGGAGGAGTTTTTGATGGGGCAGACATTGCACATTATTTGAATTTAGGGGCATCAGGTGTTCAAATGGCAACACGATTTATTGCAACTGAAGAATGTGACGCGCATATAAATTTTAAAAGGGCGATTATTGATTCGAAAAAAGAAGATATCATCTTAGTCAAAAGTCCGGTTGGTATGCCAGGGCGTGCCATTTTAAATCCTTTTAGTCAAAAATATGGAATCAAACGTGAAAAGATAAAAAAATGTTATAACTGCGTAAAACCATGTAACCCAGCGACGACGATTTATTGCATTAGTAAAGCTTTATTGCATGCGGTGCGTGGTGAAATAGATGATGCCTTACTCTTCTGTGGATCGAATGCTTATCGAGTTAATGAATTAACGACAGTTGACAAATTGATGCAAACTTTGAAACAGGAACTTTTATCTGCTTAGTGAAAAAAATGAAAGAATCATCCTTTAGGCATTGACAGACGCTTGACTGTCCTTTATATTATTTTATATATTTGAATATCAAAATATTTGAAATGGTTAATATTTGGATTTGAAACAAAAGGAGGAATAGGGATGAGTCAATCAGTAAAGGTAGTAGATAACGATAAGGTTAAATCTGATTATATGGATCAGGTTTTACAACTGATGGATCGTTTCTCAAAGAGCGATATGACGCAGTTACAAATTGAGGTTGAGGGATTTAAGGTTTCTCTTCAAAGAGAAATTAAAGAAATTGTTCAGACGGTTACCCCAATTCAACCATCTTTAACTGAGGTCGTTCCAGTTACACAAACGCAAATTGTATCGGTTAATCCTGAAAGTGTTGAGATATCGTCTACTACTCCTACTAAGGAGGTCAAAGCTCCGTTAGTCGGTACCTTTTATAGTTCAAATGAGCCCGGAGGGAAGCCGTTTGTATCTGTAGGTGATACGGTTAAAAAGGGACAAGTATTATGTATCATTGAGGCGATGAAAGTAATGAATGAAATTGAGTCACCTTATGATGGAATCATTAAAGAGATTAATGTTGAAAATGAAGAGGCGATTGGTTTTGATCAAGTGCTAATGCGCATCGAGTAGATAGGAAAGTTCTTTTATGAAAAGGGTGAGGTGTAGAAATGTTACACAAAATATTAATTGCTAATCGTGGGGAAATTGCTGTTCGAATTATTCGAGCGTGTAAAGAAATGGGGATTGAAACGGTCGCCATTTATTCAACGGCGGATGATCGAGGATTACATGTTGACTTAGCTGATGAGGCAATTTGTGTTGGGCCGACTAAAATTCAGGATAGTTATTTAAATATGAATAATATTTTAAGTGCTGCTGTAGCGACTGGGTGTGACGCCATTCATCCTGGGTTTGGGTTCCTTTCTGAAAATAGTACTTTTGCATCGTTAACCGAAGAGTTAGGGATTAAATTTATTGGTCCTAAAGGATCGGTTATTGATCAAATGGGAAATAAATCTAAGGCTCGCGAAATGATGGTTCAATCGGGGGTTCCTGTTGTTCCAGGTTCGGATGGTTTAATTCAAACAGTTGAAGCCGGAAAAGAGATTGCTAAGAAAATTGGGTATCCGGTATTAGTAAAGGCCTCTGCCGGGGGTGGAGGACGTGGAATGCGTATTATCCGTAAGGAATCAGAATTTGAGGATTTATTTCAGACGGCAAAATTAGAGGCTAAAATGGCTTTTGGTGATGATTCGATGTATATGGAGAAGTTTATTGAGAATCCAAGACACATTGAATTTCAAATTTTAGCGGATCAACATGGTAACGTTGTTCATTTATATGATCGTGATTGTTCTGTTCAAAGACGAAATCAAAAAGTAATTGAAGAGGCACCGTCACCTGTATTAGATCAGGAAACTCGTCAGCAAATGGGAGAAATGGCAATTCTCGCTGCCAAAACGGTGGGTTATGAAAATGCCGGAACAATTGAATTCTTATTAGATAGACATCATAATTTTTATTTTATTGAGATGAATACGCGTATTCAAGTTGAGCATCCCATTACGGAAATGATTACGGGAATTGATTTAATTAAAGAACAGATTAAGATTGCTTCCAATTTACCGTTATCTTTTACACAGGAGGAAATCCGAATTCACGGACATGCAATGGAATGCCGAATTAATGCCGAAAATCCCCGTCAAAATTTTAAACCCTCTCCAGGAATGATAGAGGTTCTAAATTTACCAAGTGGGTTTGGAGTTCGGGTGGACACAGCAGTTTATCAAGGGTATGAAATTCCACCATTTTATGATTCAATGGTTGGAAAGCTGATTGTTCACGGGGAAACACGGGAAGAAGCAGTCGCTAAAATGAAGCGTTCGTTGGAAGAATTAGTGGTTACGGGAATTGAAACAAATATTGATTTCCAATACGCTATTATGGAGCATCCGTGTTTTATTAGTAATGATTATGATACTGGGTTTATCCAAAAACATATGTGTGAATTGGAGGTGGGATAATAAATGGGATTTTTTCTACAACGGCAACGAAAATTAAAAACTTCCACTCCAAAAAGGGATATTAATGAGGGGATTTATACCAAGTGTGAATCGTGTAAAGAAGTTATAGCTGTTATGCAATTAAGTTCTAATTTAGAAGTTTGCCCGACTTGTGGGTTTCATCACCGGATGACGGCAAAAAAACGTTTAGAAAGTCTAATTGATCCGGGCAGTTTTAAGGAAATTAACCGTCGTCTTCATACACTTAATCCTTTGAATTTTCCAGGGTATGAGGAGAAAATCGAAGGATTAATGGAGGCGAATGATTTAAATGAAGCAGTGGTAACTGGTATTGGGAAAATTGCCGGAGAAAGTGTGGCGATTGGAATTATGGACAGTCATTTTTTAATGGCTAGTATGGGATCTGTTGTTGGTGAAAAGGTAACTCGCTTGATTGAGGTGTCCATTTCACGGAGATTACCACTTATTATGGTTTGTGCTTCAGGTGGTGCAAGGATGCAGGAGGGAATTTATTCCCTTATGCAAATGGCTAAAACATCAGCCGCTCTTGCCAAACATAACGATGCGGGTCTTCTTTATATTAGTGTTTTAACTCACCCAACAATGGGGGGAGTTACAGCGTCGTTTGCGACACTTGGGGATATTATTATTGCAGAAAAGGGTGCTTCTGTAGGATTTGCCGGTCGTCGAGTAGTTGAACAGACAATTAAGCAAAAGCTTCCAGATCATTTTCAAACTGCTGAATTCTTACAGGAGAAAGGTCTTGTAGATTTAGTGGTTTCTCGCCAAGAGCTAAAACAGACACTGGCTAAATTAATAGACTTGCACGAAGGGAGTGAGGGGTAGATGTCTATTCTTGATTTAGAGATGAAGATTGCGGAGATTGAGACGAAGTTAAATGAGATTTCCTCAGATAATCACCAAGAGATAGAACAGTTGCAACAACAATTGCATCGTTATAAAAGCCGAGCTTATCAGCATTTAACGGCTTGGGATCACGTTACCTTAGCACGTCACCCTAAACGTCCGAAAGCACGCGAGTATATTGAGTATATTTTTGATTCTTTTATTGAGTTACATGGGGATCGTTTATACCGAGATGATGAAGCTATTATTGGAGGGATTGCTAAATTAGGGAATCAGTCCGTAACTGTCATTGCCCATCAAAAAGGATGTACGACCTCAGAAAATATTAAATGTAATTTTGGAATGCCACATCCAGAAGGATATCGAAAAGCGTTACGTCTAATGAAACAGGCTGAAAAATTTAATCGTCCGATTATTACCTTTATTGATACCCCAGGGGCTTATCCAGGACCTGAGGCTGAGGAACGAGGACAAGGTCATGCGATTGCGGAGTGTTTACGTGAAATGTCTAGTTTAACCGTTCCAACTTTATCTATTGTTATTGGAGAAGGTGGGAGTGGCGGAGCATTAGCATTAGGGGTCAGTGATGAAATCTGGATGTTACAATATGCCGTTTACTCTATTTTATCCCCAGAGGGATTTGCTTCTATCTTATATAAAGATGGTTCACGAGCACAGGAGGCGGCCGAAGTGATGAAGTTGACAGCCCAAGATTATTTAAATAGGGGAATTATTGAAAAAATTATTAAGGAGCCGACAGGCGGAGCCCATCAGTTTCCTCAATATGCGTTTGACCAATTAAAAGATCAATTAGAAGGATATTTATTACAGATAAAAAAAGTAACGGCAAAACAACTTTTAAATAAACGTTATAAAAAATATAGATTGATTGGGGAATACGATTCTCTTAATCGTTAGAGTGTGAGAAAGCTGAGGTGAACTTAGTGGGGATTAAAATTATTGGAAGTGGACATTGCGTTCCTGCTACTAAACTGAGTAATAGGCATTTAGAATCAATTGTAGATACGACAGATGAGTGGATTTTTACACGAACGGGAATTTCAAGCCGCTATCTGGTAACGACCGAAGATACTAATGATTTAGCTTATGGTGCAGCTAGATGTGCGATTGAATCAGCAGCTATTGATCCGACAGAAATTGGTTTGATTATTGTTGCAACCTTTACTCCTGAACAATTAACACCTTCAACGGCCTGTTTAGTTCAAGCGAGACTCGGACTTAATCAGCAACCTGTTATCGCGTTTGATATGAATGCAGCTTGTACGGGATTTGTTTATGCACTGGTAACGGCCGAACAGTTTTTGAAATCAAGTAAGATAAAGAAGGCTTTAGTTATTGGGGCAGAAGTATTATCTAAAATTATGGATTGGAATGATCGATCAACATGTGTTTTATTCGGTGATGGTGCGGGCGCAGTTGTGATTGAATGGGACGAAGTAGATTCACCAAGTTTTTATTTAAATTGTGAAGGTGATGGGGACGTGCTAGGTACGAGCAAATTACCTGTTAACAATCCACTTCACCAAACGGGGACTTCACCTATTTCTTTTCATATGAACGGGGCATCAGTTTTTAAGTTTGCGGTAACTGCGATTAAAGAAACGGTAACAACACTTTTAATGGAAAATAACCTAACGTTAGAAGAGATTGATTTGATTATTCCTCATCAGGCGAATAAGCGGATCATTGATAAGGTTGTTAAAGATTTAAATGCGTCACCTGAGCAATTCTTTTTAAATGTCTCTGAGTATGGCAATACGTCAGCGGCCAGTATTCCGATTGCGTTAAATGAGGCAATAAAAAAACAGAGAATTAAGGCTGGTAATCGTGTGATGCTAGTTGGATTTGGTGGGGGATTAACGTGGGGCGGATGTATTGTCTCAATTTAGAATACGAATATAAAGGAGGATAAAAAGATGTCTTTGACAACTTTATTAAATATAAAATATCCAATTATTCAAGGGGGGATGGCGAATATCTCCTTAGCTGAATTGGCAGCGGCAGTCTCTAATGCGGGTGGTTTAGGCATCATTGGTTCTGGAGGTTGGGATGCCAACCGATTACGGGAAGAAGTGAGAAAATGCAAACAATTAACAGATAAACCATTTGGGGTTAATTTAATGTTAATGAACCCTTATTGTGATGAGCTAGCCAAAGTTATTGTGGAAGAAGGTGTTTTAGTTGTAACGACAGGGGCGGGGAGCCCAGGTCCATACATTGGAATGTTTAAGGAGGCTGGAATTAAAATCATTCCTGTTGTTCCTTCCGTAGCTCTAGCTAAACGGGTGGCAAGATTAGGGGTCGATGCGATTATTGCGGAAGGAACGGAATCGGGTGGTCATGTAGGAGAATTAACGACAATGGCTCTTTTACCTCAAGTCGTTGATGCTGTTGATTTACCTGTTATTGCCGCAGGTGGGATTGCGGATGGACGCGGAATGGTTGCAGCAATGGCCTTAGGAGCTTGCGGGGTTCAAATCGGAACACGTTTTTTAACAGCAAAAGAGTGTCCTGTTCATGAAAATTATAAGCAAGCTATCTTAAAGGCGAAGGATACTGATACAGTTGTGACTGGACGAAGCGTTGGAGTTCCAGTGCGTTGTTTGAAAAACCCAATGACAAGAGAATATGTAGCCCTTGAGAAAAAAGGAGTTTCTGCTGAAGAACTTGAATATTTAACACTCGGATCTTTGCGTAAAGCCGTTCTTGATGGAGATGTTAAGGGTGGTTCGGTGATGGTCGGACAAGTGGCAGGAATGCTTTCAGAGGTTCAAACAGTTTCAGAAATTATAGAGGATATTTATCAACATGCATCAAAAGTTATGGAAGATTTAAAAGTAGGTTAAGTGATAGGGGGGCAAAATAATATGTCGAAAATCGCATTTTTATTTTCTGGTCAAGGATCTCAGTATGTTGGAATGGGAAAATCATTTTATGAATCAAGTGAAACTGCTCGCCAATTAATGGATGAAGCTAATCGTATTCTTCCATTTAATTTAAAAGAAATTTGCTTTGAGGATTCTAACCAATTAATTAATCAAACGACTTATACACAACCCGCTATTTTTGTTGTTTCACAGATGGCATTAGCGTTATTACAAGAGGCAGGAATTAAAGCAGACGTCGTAGCCGGTTTTAGTTTAGGAGAGTATTCTGCCTTATGTGCAGCAGATACCTTTGATTTTACAGAAGGGGTTTCACTTGTTGCTAAACGAGGAGAGTTGATGGGAGCATCTTCTCATAATGGGAAAATGGCGGCTTTATTAGGGTTAGACATTGAAAAAGCTCAAGCTGTTTGTGAGGAAGCATCCTCTAAAGGAATTGTGGAGTTAGCTAATTTAAATTGTCCAGGTCAAATAGTGGTTGGTGGAGAAGCGGGAGCTGTTGACTACGCTTGTGAGATTGCTAAAAATTATGGAGCAAAACGTGCGTTAGTTTTACCTGTTAGTGGACCTTTCCATACTTCTTTATTAAAAGAAACAGCCCAAGTGTTCGGTCAGTTATTGGAATCTAAAGCATTGAATGCTCCACAAATACCTATTGTGTTAAATGTACTTGGAGATTACTATCAATCAGACTTAGATTTAAAAGATTTAATGGTTGCTCAAATGGCAACTAGTGTGAAATGGGAATCAAGTATTCGTCAAATGCTTGAAAATGGAGTAGATACTTTTATTGAAATCGGTCCAGGAAAAACATTAAGCGGATTTGTAAAAAAAATTAATCGTCAGGTTAAAATTTTAAACGTTGAAGATATGGAATCGTTACAAAAAACATTAGATGAATTGTGTGCCTAGGAGGAATTTTAAATGAAATTAAATGGTAAAGTAGCGCTTGTAACGGGTGGATCACGTGGAATTGGATCGGCTATTGCATTGAAGTTAGCTTCCTTAGGATGTGATGTGGCGATTAACTATGCAGGAAATGTTAAAATGGCCGAAGAAACGTTGGCTGGTGTAAAAGAATATGGTGTAAATGCTGCGATTTATCAGGCGAATGTTGCGAATTACGATGAAGTGGAGTCGATGACAAAGCAAATTATTAAAGATTTTGGACATTTGGATATTATTATTAATAATGCTGGAATTACTGCGGATGGTTTAATGATGCGTATGGATCAACAGTCGTTTGATTCTGTCATTGATGTTAATTTAAAAGGAACATGGAATGTCTGCAAAAGTATTACACGCCCTATTTTAAAACAACGTTCAGGTGTTATTATCAATTTATCATCTGTTGTTGGTTTGAATGGAAATGTTGGACAAGCGAACTATGCGGCATCTAAGGCTGGGGTTATTGGATTAACAAAATCATTAGCAAAAGAGTTCGCTTCTCGAAACGTTCGTGTTAATGCGGTTGCTCCTGGGTATGTGAAATCAGATATGACAGCTAAATTATCAGAAGAGATTACGGAAAAAGTATTAGAAAATATTCCATTAGGACAACTAGGAGAAGTAGAGGATATCGCTAATGCAGTTGCCTTTTTAGTAAGTGATGAGGCACGATATATTACAGGTCAAGTTTTAGTCGTTGATGGTGGAATGGCTATTTAAGGAAGGAAGGTGTCGTAGATGAGTAAGCGTAGAGTCGTAGTAACTGGTTTAGGAACAGTTTGTCCTGTAGGTAATGATGTTGAGACAATGTGGGAGAATATTAAAGCTGGAGTCTGTGGAATTGATGAAATTACACATTTTGATACAACAGATTTTAAAGTTAAATTAGCTGGAGAAATAAAAAATCTTAATGTAGAAGATTATATTAATAAAAAAGAAGCGAAACGTTTAGATCGCTTTAGTCAATTAGCCTTAATTGCTGCTAAACAGGCTTATGAAGATTCAAAACTTAATCGTGAGGAAATTGATGCAAATCGTTTTGGTGTTATTTTAAGTTCTGGAATCGGTGGAATAGGAACAATCGAATCTGAAAAGGAAAAGGGAATAAAGAAGGGGTATGAACGTGTATCACCATTCTTTATTCCGATGGCGATTGGAAATTTAGCTGCTGGGAATGTTGCGATTATGCTAGGAGCTAAAGGAGCTTGTTTAGACATCGTAACAGCATGTGCTGCTGGAACAAACTCAATTGGTGAAGCATTTAAATATGTGCGTGATGGGTATGCAGATATAATGTTAACCGGTGGAGCTGAAGCTTCAATTACTCCTCTTGGTATTGGTGGGTTTTCTTCAATGAAGGCATTATCAACAGCTACTGATAAAAATCGTGCCTCAATCCCATTTGATGCTGAGCGTAATGGATTTGTGATGGGTGAAGGTGCTGGGGCCTTAGTATTAGAAGAATACGAGCATGCTAAAAAACGCGGTGCTAAAATTTATGCAGAAATTATTGGTTATGGGGTAAGTTGTGATGCTTTCCATATGACAGCACCAGATGCAGAAGCAAATGGGGCAGCTGCTTGTTTTACGATGGCACTAAATGATGCAGGAGTATCAGCAGATGATATTGACTATATTAATGCTCATGGAACATCAACGCCATTAAATGATAAATTAGAAACGTTAGGTGTTAAAAAGGTTTTTGGTGAAGATACAAAAGTTATGTTAAGTTCAACTAAAGGGCATACCGGTCACCTTTTAGGGGCCGCTGGAGCGGTTGAAGCGATTATTACGATTAAATCATTACAGGATGGATTCGTTCCTGGAACAATTAATTACTCGCAACCTGATCCAGAATGTAATCTAGACATTGTTCCTAATGAAGGCCGTAAAAAGGATATTAACTATGCGTTATCTAATTCATTAGGATTTGGTGGACATAATGCATGCGTTGTATTTAAAAAATATGCAGGATAAATCATAAAATTTTTTCTATATTATATGTGAGAAAAGGGAGAGCATTAAAATGGTTTTAAATAGTAATCAAATTCAAGAAATCATTCCCCACCGATATCCATTTTTGTTAGTTGATCGTATTGATGAATTGGAACCGGGAAAAAGGGCGTTAGGAGTCAAATGCATATCTGCAAATGAAATGCAATTTATGGGACATTTTCCTCAGCAACATGTGATGCCAGGAGTATTAATCATTGAAGCACTTGCACAAGTAGGTGCAGTCGCTATTCTAAGCTTGGAAGACAATAAAGGTAAAATTGTTTATTTTGCTGGAATTAAATCAGCTAAGTTTAGACAAAAAGTTGTCCCAGGTGACGTTTTAACTCTAGAAACTGAATTAATTAAGGTTAAGGGAAGTATAGGTGTAGGAAAAGCGGTTGCTACGCTAAATGGTAAAGTAGCAGTGGAGGCAGAACTTACATTTGCCATTGGGGCATAATAGAATAATAAAAACTGTTTTAAAATAAGGTGTCATACCTGAATTTTAAAACAGTTTTTATTTTTTACCGAGGAGGCTTCTAATTAGGAGGGATGGACTCGGCGGAAAGATAGATGGGATATAATATGAATTAATTATCATTTGCTAGATTAGGGGAAGTTTTTTCAAAACTATACTGATAAACTCGTTATGAGTCTAATATTATTGCTATAATAAAGTTAATATTAGAAAAGTAGGTGGAATAATGTCGTTGACGTACGGTTTGTTATGTATAGTTATTGTCTTTATTGGGTTGTTTTATTATCTTATTCAATCTAAAAAAATAAATTTTCGCGGAAAAAAACGGATTATTCAGGTAGAAATTATTTTTAATATGGTTATGGTTCTATTATTAATCATTAGTGGCGGAATAGGATTTGTTACGTGTCTTTTTTTGTTTTTATTGTTATGTAGCGGTTTATTTTATTATGTGTATGGAGCTAAATCAGAAAAAATCGGTTTTATAGGAGGCTTATTTTGTACTTTCTTTTTATTTGTTTTTCTTATTCTCCAATTTTGGATTTATGGCACAAGTTTTAATTAAAATAGGAATATATGTATGAAAAAGGTAAAGGTAGAACGCGTGGATATTGAATATGATATTTTTAAAATTGGTATACTATTATTAGTGTATTAGTAAAGAGGAAATGATAAATGATTTGAGAATTCTCTCAAGGAATAAATGATTTTTTCTTTTTTATTAATAAAATAAAATCAATTTTGAAAATGGGTGAAATTATGAAGCGCAGACTTTTAGTACCATTGTTCTTATTTGTTATGGTGACCATTCCTAACCTCATTGTCCATGCCGATGATAGTAATCACGAAGCTCGAATGAACATGTATAAGAAGTATGAATTAACATCGGGTGTGCCATGGTATGAAATTGCGGCTATCGACCAATATGAAAGAAATACATATAAATTTAAAGAAGGTTCAGATAAGTTGAAGTATGACACTATTTCTATCTTTATTACGAATGAACGTTGGTCAGGTCCTGAGAACCCATATTATTACGATAATGATTGTTATACAATTAACTTATTTGGCGGAATCGGAAAAGACGGAGATGGGGATGGAATCGTGGATATTAATAACGAAGAGGACGTTATGTATACTATGGTGGAGTATATAAGATCATTTGATAATTTTAAAGAAGCATTAATCTCATATTATCAAAAAGACGAGACTGTTAAAATTATTGAAGAGATTGCGACTTTATTTAAACATTTTGACACCATTGTTTTAGATAAGCGCTCACTCCCAGTTTCTAAAAATTACAGTTATAGTTATCAAGATAATTACGGAACTGCCAGAAGTTGGGGAGGCGCTCGTTCGCATGAGGGAATTGATATCTTTGCCAATTATTCAACACCAGTTCTATCTACGGCGTATGGTGTAGTTGAAATTATGGGATGGAATGATTATGGTGGATATAGAATAGGAATTAGGGATATTTATAATACGTATCAATACTATGCTCATTTACAAGGATATGAAGGGGATTTAAAAGAAGGGGATATTGTGGAGCCTGGTCAAGTCATAGGATATGTTGGAAGTACGGGATATGGTAAAGAGGGAACCAGTGGTAAGTTTCCACCTCATTTACACTTCGGTTTATATAAATATGATGGACGCTGTGAGTGGGCTTTTAATCCTTATCCTCATTTACGTCGCTGGGAAAAAGAAGATCAGTAAAACTGTTTTTTTATTGAGACGCCCTAAACAATTTTGGGTGTCTTTTTTTATGGCGGTTCAAGAGATGACGTACAATAAGATCAGTTGCACAGAGACCGTAGATTTAAATTTTAAAAATAAGGACGGATACTAATTTTTAGGGGGGGACCCATAGTGTTTATGTCTGATATTAAAAATAATAAAAAAGTTTTAAAAAAGTGTTGACCTTTATTTGAGGGCATGGTATTATAAATGTGTGGTCAGGAGTGATCAAATAAATGGAGCAGTACTCAAGTGGCTGAAGAGGTGCCCCTGCTAAGGGTATAGGTCGGGCAACCGGCGCGAGGGTTCAAATCCCTCCTGCTCCGCCATTATAAAAAAGTGTTGTATGGCCCGTTGGTGAAGCGGTTTA
>DKYS01000133.1 GCA_002493395.1 Turicibacter sp. UBA7094
GGTTCAAATATGAAGGCGGGTAAAGGAATTGCCCCTGTTAAAGAGATGAAAAATCACGGGATCGCTGTGGGGTTAGGAACGGATGGTCCGAGTAGCGGGAATACACTGGATCTCTTCACCCAAATGAAAACAGCTGTTTATGCTCAAAAGACGCATTATAAAGATCGCTCGTTATTTAAGGCCGAGGAGATTGTGAAGCTTGCGACAATTGAGGGTGCAAAAGTATTAAAGATGGATCAAGAAATCGGCTCACTTGAAGTGTCAAAGAAGGCAGATATTGTTTTAATTGAGACGGATTCTATGAATATGTTCCCTATTTATGACCCGTATTCGGCGATTGTATATAGTGCGAATGCCTCGAATGTAGACTCGGTTTGGATTAACGGACGTCGTGTATTAAAAGATAAGATTTCTATTTTTAATCAAAAAGAAGTAAGGGAATCTTTAAAGCAGGAAATGCAGACTTTTCAAGAGCGCGCCATTGAGCGGGCTAAAGCGTTATAAACGGAAATAGATTAAAAGGGAGCGAAATCGCTCCCTTTTAATCTGTCTCTGTTTGTTGTTCCCGCAAGGTATAGAAGATATAAATTAAATAAATGGCTTGAATGACTTCGAGGGCTACCGCTAAAATGGCGAAGACCGGAATGAAGAATGTCAAGCAAGTAGAGATAAAGTGGGTAATGGCCAGTGTTAAATAATTATTGATAAATTGACGTGTTCGTGTTTGTGGATGCCAAAGGTATTCTGCTTTTAACAGTGAGTAGAAGAGATAGATCGTAGCTAAATTAGCCGTAAGTGTTAGGGCAACGAGTGGCCACCACACCTCAATCCCCGAGAACTGTTGAAAGAGTGGATAAATCAGGCAGTAGATTGAAAGTGCAATTCCTAAATATTTGGCTTGAATAAACTCCTGGATGCGTTGATGTTTTTCCCCGAAATAAACACCGATGACGATCAGAATGTATCCCACAAAGTCAGGAAGGACATTTATCCCCATAATTGAGAGATCTAGCCAAATAAACAGACAGCCAATTAATAGGCAGGTATATGCTTTTTTCATTAAATCCCCCTCCATTTATTTCATTATATCACATATAATGGGCATTATTTCAAGGCATTTTCTGTGACACAGTTAATAAGTGGTATCGTATACGAAGGTTTGCTTAAATCAACGGGCCGGTTAAAACTTTCTAAAATCTCTTGTTCAGCTTCTGTTTTTTCAGTGTGTCCTTTAATCCACATTTTTAATCCTTGCATCAATAACTTATCTTTAACCGTAAGCGCTTGATAATCAAGCTTTCCAGGAAAATAGAAAAGATGCTCATCCTGGATAGGAAGATGACGTTTAATAGCTTTTAAATCCTCCGTAGTAGGTCGGCTTGCGCCCACTAAAAACATCAGAAATAGATGTGGTGGGTAAAGGCGAATAATATCTAATATCTTTTCATAATGATAAGGTTTTCCAAGGTAAAGCGGTGCCCCAAAAATGACAGTATCATAAAAAATTAAGTCGTTTGCCTCTACATTGGAAATTTCTTTTAAATCGGCATGTAACTCAGATGCAATTTGAGTGGCATACTTTTCAGTTGTTCCATATTTCGTTGTATAAATAACAAGAGTTGATGTCATAAAATCCCCCTTCTAAGTTTGGCTTATTACATTGTATTCACAAAGGGGAAAAGATATATTAAAATCGCTTTATTTTCTTAAAAAGAAATAGTTTTTGGAATGTAGGGACGAATCATGGTTATTACTGAATGTTTTTTGGTTTGGATTCAAAGATGAATCATGATTATCACCAAGAGGCAGGTAGAAAAGGGGCGACGCATCTTTTTATACCCAATTTTCAAAATGGTTTTGAAAGGAAGGACATACATTAGTAGGGAGAGGTGGTGTTTCTATTGATGAGTAATCAAGAGGTAAAAGTATGGGAATCTCGCCGAGTCGGAATATTGCTCGCCTTAGTTGGTGGTTTTTTAGAGAGTTATACTTATTTGTTGCATGGCGGGGTATTCGCAAATGCTCAGACAGGAAATATGGTATTATTAACGTTAAATCTAGCGAGCGCAAAATGGGGACAGGCGTTTTATTACTTCGTCCCAATTGTGGCGTTTTTTATAGGCGTGGTTGTGACACAACTTTTGAAATTACATGATTGGTGGCATGAAGGAGTGATTTTATTCGAAATCATTCTCTTGTTTTTAATCGGATTTTATCCACTACAAGCGCCATCTGTTATTGTTAATCTCGTTATTTCGTTTATTTGCTCGATGCAGGTGAGTAGTTTTCGAAAAATACGAGGCGCCGCTTATGCGACGACGTTTTGTACGGGGAATTTACGGTCAGCGGCGCAAGAGTTAATGAACTATTTTCTATTTAAGGATGAGGGGGCTAAAAATAATTGTTTAAATTATGGACTCATTATTTTTTCATTTTGTATGGGCGCTTTAATAGGAGGAATTCTCATTCCATTCTTAAAAGCTTATACGGTTTGGATTTGTTGCCTCGCACT
>DKYS01000095.1 GCA_002493395.1 Turicibacter sp. UBA7094
CCATCCTGCAAAGCAGGTATCTTCAATAGATGGGGTAATAGGTCGATTGGATGTACGAGCCACAACAGATAAAGGCGAACATATCAACATTGAAATTCAACTCGATAATAAATACAATATGATTAAACGCAGTCTTTATTATTGGAGTAAATTATACGAAGGTCAGTTAGAGAGTGGGAATGACTATCAAAAGTTAGCACGAACGATTTGTATTAATCTGATTGATTTTAATTTATTAAATCACGACAAGTTTCATAGTGTTTATCGCTTAAAAGATTGTGAAACACATGAAGAGTTAACAGATATCATTGAACTACACTTCATTGAACTAAAGAAAATGAAGCATGTGAAACACGCAGAAGAAGTAGAAAGTAAGCTAGAAGCATGGTTACATTTTATCAATCAACCAGACAGTGAATTAGTCAGAGAATTAGAAGCTGTTGAATCCGAAATCAAATCAGCTAAAGCGGAGTTAATCCGATTAAGTGGGAATAAAGAGGAGAGAGAATTATTTGAAAAACGTAGACAAGCGATGCTAGATGAAGTGAGCGCTTTAGCCTTTGCGGAAGAAAAAGGAATTCAGAAGGGACTAGAACAAGGATTGGAACAGGGGTTAGAACTAGGATTAGAACAAGGAGCAAAAAAAGAGAAAATTGAAATTGCGAAAACCGCAATTGAAAATGGATTGGATAATGAAATGATTATTAAATTAACTGGATTATCTTTAGAAGAAGTAGAAGCTATGAGAACAAAAATGTAGAAGGAATCCCATTAACGTTAAATAATTGGAGATTCAATCAATCTATGTTTAATGGTCATAGTTCACGGTTTCCCATGCTCATCCTCACCGCCTCTAAAGGAATTAAATATTATGATTTTAAATCTCGTAGAGACCCAAAATCACAGGCAACTTTTAACGCCAATGGCGGAATCTTTTCAGATGGGAGAACAACTAGAACCATAACATTTGACTATGTGTATGATTGTCGTAAAGACTTGAAAAAAGCCCTTTCACAAGAAAGAACTAATCGTCCAGAGAGACCGGATTGACATTTTTTTAAAATGGGAGCGACAAGACTTCTGGAAAGATGCTCTAGAAGACCTCTGGTATCAAGCGAATACAAACCTATATAGAGCCGTATGGGTCCCACTAAATATTACTTATAATCGACATCATCAACGTTAACGAATAAAGATTCGGAATCCATCATATTCATTTCAATATAAATAAGAAGAACAACCTATAAAAAAACCATTATCTCAACTCAGATTCATTCTGAACTCAGATAATGGTTTTTATGTCATTCATCTTTACGGATGAGAATTTTATGGTGGAGATGGAATGTTTACGATGTCCGCTGTTAGATTTTTTATTTTCTAATGGGGGGTAAGATAGGGGAATAGGAAAGATAATTTTATAGAACAATACATGAGTGAATGCACATATATTCAACTTAGATGAGAGTAGTTATCATTTGTATGAAACTGTGCTAAAATAGTCATAACATAAGTAAAGATTATTTTTAAGGAGGAGTTTTATGAAAAAAAGAGGCCAACTAATTGCCTACTTAATCTGTTCACTTGTTTTATTAGTTGGGTGTGGAAGCACTCAGGAGATAGCGGATGAGACGGATAAAATAAAAGTTGTCACAACATTATTTCCCCAATATGATTTTACACGTGTGATTGGTGGGGATAAGGTAGATGTTTCATTATTGTTACCACTTGGAATGGATTCTCATTCCTATGAACCAACACCAGCGGATATCATTAATATTAATAAATCAGATTTATTTATTTATACAGGAGAATCTATGGAGCCATGGGCGCATAGTATTATTGAGAGTGTTGATAATAACGATGTTTTAGTATTAGATGTTTCAAAAGGAGTTTCATTAATTGCTCCAAATAGTACAGTGGATGATTCCGAGGAAGAACATGATCATGAATTAGAGGAAGAGCATAATCATGATGTGGTAGAGGGAGAGGATCATGAAGCGACGGTGGAAGAACATTCTGATCATGATGGACATAACCATACGTATGATCCTCACCTTTGGACAAGTCCGAAAAATGCGATGATTATGGTTAATAACATTTTAGAGGCCTTATGCGAAGTCGATCCTGAAAATGCGGACTATTATCAGGAAAATGCGACGGCTTATTTAAATGAGTTAGAAGACTTAGATCATGAGTTTGAAGACATCGTAGCAAATGCAAAACGTCATACGATTTACCATGGTGGCCGATTTGCGATGCAATATTTAACGAATGAGTATGGAATTTCTTATGTGAGTGCTCCATTTGAAGCTGAACCAAGTGCTGCACTTGTGGCTCAAATGATTAAAGAAATGAAAGAGCAACAGATTCCCGTTATTTATTATGAAGAATTAGTTGATCCTAAAATTTCAACAATGATTAGTGAAGAAACGGGAGCCCAAATGTTATTATTACATTCGTGCCACAATGTTTCTAAAGAAGAGTTCGATAACGGAGTGACTTATCTTTCTTTAATGAAACAAAATGCACAAAATTTACGAGTGGGACTGAATTAATATGGCAATTTTATCGTGTAAAAATTTAAATGTTCAATACGACAATCAGGTGGCGTTAAAAGACGTTAACTTTGATTTAGAAGACGGGGATTATTTATGCATTATTGGGGATAACGGATCTGGGAAAAGTACATTGATGAAATCTATTCTCGGATTGGTGACACCGAAGTCTGGCTCTATCCAATATGGGGCCCAATTAAAAAACCACGACATTGGTTATCTTCCACAACAGACCATTGTTCAACGAGATTTTCCCGCTTCTGTGTACGAAGTTGTTTTATCGGGATGCCTCAATAAACGGGGGTGGCGTCCGTTCTATTCTAAAGAAGAAAAACAACGTGCCATTAATAATTTAAAGAAATTAAAGATTGAGCATTTAAAAAATAAATGTTATCGTGATTTATCGGGAGGGCAACAGCAGCGGGTGTTAATTGCCCGTGCGTTGTGTGCATCGGAAAAAATCTTATTGTTGGACGAGCCAGTTACTGGTCTTGATCCGGTGACAACGAAGCATTTATATGACATTATTGAAGAGTTGAATCGGGATTATAAGATGAGTATTATTATGGTAACGCATGATATGAATAGTGGACTCGAGCATGCGACGAAGATTTTAAGATTAAATAAAGAAGTTGTATTTTATGGGACACCGGATGAGTATTTGTGTTTTACGAATTCGTGCCATCATATAGGAGCGGTAAAACATGGTTAGTATTTGGCAAGAAATGTTTTCTTATAGTTTTATGGTTCGCGCTGTATTAGTCGGTAGTGCCGTCTCGTTATGCGCGGCCTTACTCGGGGTTAGTTTAGTTTTAAAGCGATATTCAATGATTGGGGATGGGTTATCTCACGTAGGTTTCGGGGCACTTTCTATTGCGATGGCTATGAACCTTGCCCCGTTAAAGATAGCTGTCCCAGTTGTTGTTATTGCGGCCTTTTTCTTATTGCGAATCTCCCAAAATAGTAAAATTAAGGGAGATGCGGCTATCGGCTTGATTTCAAGTAGTGCGATTGCGATTGGGGTAACGGTTACCTCGTTAACGAGTGGATTAAATGCAGATATTAACAGTTACATGTTTGGGAGTGTCCTTGCGATGACTTCTAGCGATGTAAAGATAAGCATTGTTCTTTCAGTAATTGTGTTTTTGTTGTTTCTCATTTGTTACGATCGTATTTTTGCGACCACGTTTGATGAGAGTTTTGCGAAGGCAACAGGGGTTAATGTAGAGGTCTATAATATGTTAATTGCCTTTTTAACCGCCATTACGATTGTACTTGGAATGAGAATTATGGGAACGATGCTTATTTCTAGTTTAATTATTTTTCCAGCTCTAACGTCGATGCGAATTTTTAATAGTTTTAAACGTGTCATGATATCATCAGGAATTATTTCAGTCGTTTGTTTCTTTGTTGGAATGACAGTTTCTTTCTTGTATTCAACGCCAGCTGGAGCAAGTGTCGTGCTAGTAAATGCGGCAGTATTCCTTCTATTTAGTATTATCGGATTAGTGATTCGCCGTCGATAAAAAGTTGTCTTATGCCAAGACAACTTTTTTATTGCCCGTGAATAGTTTTTTCAGTGGGAGAGGGAGGTAGTTCGTAAACAGCAAATAGCTTTTTAAAAGAATACGAAAAGGGCAGCCAAATGGCTACCCTGAGAAGGTCAAACTGAAAAACGTGGACAATCGTTTACTTATTGGTGAATCATTTATTTAGTTGAACGTTTTCGTAATTGTTGGACGGTGTTTAAAGGTAATCCTGTTTTTAGCGAGATGGTTTCATCATCTAAGACATCTAAAAGATTCGTGGCAATTTCTAAATCTCGTTCTATTTTTCCTTCATCTCGTGCAGTTTGTAGGCGACTCGTCTCATCAAGTAAAGCCTTTAAACGGATTTCATAGTATAAACGAAATTGCTCATTACAACTTAAGACGAGCAGTTCATCTTTTGCCTCGCGAATGGTTTCATCCTGACGTGCCAACTCATAGCTGACTTGACTTTCGGGATGTTTAATAAATTCAAGCCACGCTTCTAACTGGGTCTTAATTTCAGTTGCCTGTTTTATGTTTTTTATTTTATTGAGTTCAATAAAATGAAGTTCGAATAGGTCACTTAATATTTCATTTCGATCGCGTTCTTTTAAAACGTAACAGCTATGGTATTCAGGTGTATCAAGTAAATCAAAGTCTAAGAGGTTAATACAAATCGTTCGTTCTAATTTTTGATATGGGTTTCCATCTTGAAGTTGTCCAGAAAACAAGCGACTCCAATAAAATAAACTGCGTTCAACCATATTCTTTTCATCTGTGACTTGAACTTCAACGTTAATCAATTCACCCTTATTGGTAGTTGCTAAAATATCTAGGGCACCGAGTTTATCATCTTTATATTGTTTATCGAGTGTTCGATCCTTAAAAGTAATCGAAGTAATCGGTTCATCCGGCATTAAAACAGCATTTAAAAATGAGATTAACAATTCCGGCTTTTTAAGCCCTAGTAATTGGGGACTGTTCACTACGTTCACTGCTAGGTGACCCAAGCCCTACCAGTTGAGGATAGCCACGATGTCAATCAAAGATTGCCCCACGTGGCGCAGGGAACCCGTTTCCAAACAACCCCTTGAACACAAAGTCCATGGTCGGCGGTAATAACACAGGTCCATTCCCTACTGGTGGAGGAAACATTTACTTCGTAAATGGTAGGGGACCCATTCCCTACCAACGGAGGATAGCTATGGGCTTTGCTACATAGCGTAGGGGACCCACGTCTTCTCCAGCTCCCTTCAATTGTTTCACTAATTCATCTAAATTTATCATTTTTAAGCCCTAGTAGTTGGGGATTGTTCACTGCGTTCACTGCTAGGTGACCCAAGCCCTACCAGCGGAGGATAGCCACGATGTCAATC
>DKYS01000101.1 GCA_002493395.1 Turicibacter sp. UBA7094
AGGAGGGTGTGTCATGGAAGAAATTTTAGAGATTTTAGAACAGAATAGCCGTTATACGGATGAAGAAATCGCTGTTATGGCCGGGAAAACCGTCGAAGAAGTTCGGGAGGCAATTCGTGATTACGAGGAGCGAAGTATTATTGCAGGTTATACGACGCTTATTAACTGGGAAAATACAGGGAAAGAAAAGGTAACCGCATTGATTGAGGTTAAAGTGACGCCACAACGCGGTGAAGGCTTTGATAAAGTTGCTGAGCGTTTGTATCAGTTTGACCAAGTGCGCGCGTGTTATTTAATGTCGGGAGGATTTGACTTAACCGTAATTGTCGAAGGGAAAACAATGAAGGACGTAGCCATGTTTGTGTCAGAGAAACTAGCGGTTCAAGAATATGTGCTAAGTTGTTCAACGCACTTTGTTCTTAAAAAATATAAAGAGCATGGAACGATTTTTAAAGAACGAGAATTTGATGACCGCGAGGTGATTTTCTTATGATTTTGGAAGACATGATTTTAGAACGTGTGAAAAAAATGCCCCCATCGGGGATTCGTAAATATTTTGATATGGTGCATGAGATGGAAGGAGTTATTTCTTTAGGGGTGGGGGAACCCGACTTCGTTACGCCATGGAACATTCGCGAAGCGGGAATTTACTCGCTCGAAAAAGGGCATACTCACTATTCGTCAAATGCGGGATTTTTAGAGTTACGCGATGAAATTTCACGTTATTTACATCGACGTTTTAATTTAAACTATCGTCCAGAAGACGAAATTTTAGTGACCGTTGGGGGAAGTGAAGGGATTGATTTAGCCCTTCGTGCCTTAGTTGGACCAGGAGACGAGGTTATTATTCCAGAGCCGAGTTTTGTTGCTTATCAAGGATGCACGACCTTTACGGGGGCGACACCGAAAGTCATTGAGTTAAAGGCAGAAAATGAGTTTAAATTAACAAAAGAGGAATTGTTAGCAGCGATTACCCCTCAAACGAAAGTGCTCATTATGCCTTTTCCTAATAATCCAACAGGGGCAATTATGACGAAAGAGGAACTTCAAGACATCGTTGATGTGATTAAAGATAAAGAAATTGTGATTATTTCCGATGAAATTTACGCTGAACTCACGTATCAAACAAAACACGTATCGATTGCGAGTTTTGAAGAAGTCAAAGATCAAACGTTACTCATTAACGGATTTTCAAAAGCTTACGCGATGACGGGATGGCGTTTAGGATATGCATGTGGTCCGAAAGTTTTAATTCAAGCGATGAAAAAAATTCATCAATATGCGATTATGTGTTCTCCGACAACGTCGCAATATGCAGCGATTGAGGCGATGCGAAATGGGGATGATAGCGTAGAAATGATGGTCAAGGAATATAACCGCCGTCGACGCGTCCTCGTTGATGGGTTTAGAAAATTAGGGCTTGATTGTTTTGAACCGTTAGGGGCCTTTTACGTGTTTCCATGTATTCAATCGACGGGCTTATCAAGTGATGAGTTTTGTGAACGATTACTATTGAGCGAGAAAGTACTGGCAGTTCCAGGGAATGCGTTTGGCGCTTGCGGTGAAGGGTATATTCGCGCCTGCTATGCGGCGTCGTATGAGGATATTAAAGAAGCACTTGTTCGGATTGAACGCTTTTTAGCGGGATTGAAGAAGTAAGAGGTCAAAAGCTCTCCGATGATTTGTGAGAGCTTTTGACATATTTATTAAGGTGGATTCATACGTTTTAAGAGACTTTTACGAGGGGGAGATGCTGCGTGCGAAAAATAGTCCTTAAAATGGTTCTTCATTTGCTAACATCTATCGGATTACTCAGTTTAGTCCTGATTGGTGGTTTTTTTGTCATGCGGCAACTTTCTTTTCAATCAACGTTATCTTTAGCAGAGGCGGTTAATCAACAAGGTGGGATTAGTGAAATGCGCGAAGTCTCTTTAGGCGGGATTTCTCAATACATTGCGATTGAGGGGGAAAATCGGGATAATCCTGTTTGCCTTTTTTTACATGGAGGTCCCGGTCTCTCTCTTCCATACGGGGTAAGTAGTCGACACCAAGTGGAGACTGTCAGTTCGCATTGTAACGTGGTTTATTGGGATCAACGAGGAGCGGGAAAAACGTATAGTCAGAATAAAGAGGCGGTTGATTTTACGTATGCTCAACTGGAGTCAGATGCGAAAGAGCTGATTGCTTATTTACGGGAGGAATTTGACCAGGAAAAAATTTATTTAATTGGTTATTCTTGGGGGAGTGTGCTTGGGCTTCGATTAGCAGCAAAGATTCCAGAACAGTTGGCGGGTTATTTTGGCCTGTCTCAGGTGGTGAGTTCGAGGGATTCTGAGCGATTGCTTTATGATTGGTTACTTGATGAGTTTGAAACGACGGGGCGTCATCAATTGGTGACCCAACTCAAAAAATTAGGGCTTCCTCCTTATCAAAAAGAGAGCAGTCAACAAGCTTTTCAAGAGGTGATGACTCAAAGCAACGCGTATGTTAAGTGGAACGAGGGGCTTCCTAATGTCAATATTTTACATTGGATTTTTCAGGTTTTAACGTGTCCAGACTTATCAATGACGGAGGCGTACGATACGTTATTTCGTGCCTCGAATCAAACGTTAACAAAGAGTGCTTACTGGGAAGAGTTACAGGCAGTCGACTTATTAACGGAAATCCAGGAGATCCAAATTCCACTCTATTTTGCGACAGGTGCGGGAGATTATATTTGTCCCGTGTCTTTAGTCGAGAAATTAATGGATCAAGTCGTGGCGCCTGAAAAAGAGGTACTCATTCTAGAACATTCAGCTCATTATTTTTCAGAGGAAGATGAAAAGAATTTGTACGAATGGATGAAGGAAAAAATGAAGGGGGGGTCCTCACAGGAAGTGGAAGAAGACCA
>DKYS01000121.1 GCA_002493395.1 Turicibacter sp. UBA7094
TTAATCGATCAAACGCCGATTACTTCACACAATATTAATCAATTAGCTTATGTTCCAGATATTCCAATTCATGATTTAGGTTGGACGATTCCCAAAAACTTAGAGTTCGCTCAGGTCTTTTACGATGGTTTTGATATCGAAAAAGCATGGCGAATGATTAATTTTTTTAATGTTCCGACGGATAAAAAATTAAAGGAACTTTCTAAAGGGAATTTAGCTCGCTTCAACATTATTATTGGATTATGCCAAAACACCCCTTATCTGTTACTCGATGAGCCTTTTAGTGGTATTGATGTCTTTACCCGTCAAAGCTTTATCAACTTACTTAAATCAGAATTTTTAGAAAAAGATCAAACCGTCATTCTAACTACACACGAAATCGATGAGGTTCAGGATGTTGCAGATTATATCGTGTTACTTGAGGAAGGAAAAGTTTTCGCAACCTTCTCTAAAGATGAGGCTGAAAAAGAAGGATTGACGATTGTTGAAAAAATGAAATCTTTATATAGCGAGGTATAATTATGAAATTTTTAACACTAATTGAAATTGAGATAAAAAAGCTGCTTCCATGGATGTTATCCTTATTTATCACATTAAGTGCCGTATCGACCGGCCTATTTTATAAACTCATTAATAAAACTTATCAAAAAGAAATTCTCCCACAAATTATGCAAAGCTCTTTAGAGACCTATGTTAAAGAAAATGGTCGTGTGAGTCTAACGCTATTATTTGATTCAACGCCCGTTCCACTTCTCTTTTTATTAAGTGCCATTCTATTAGTTTGCTTTGCCTTTTATCTTTGGTATAAAGAATGGTTTGGTGCATCAAAACGAATCTACATGTTACTTACCCTTAAAGGAAGCCGATTCAAACTCTTCTTATCAAAGCTTATCGTTACTGTCTTTTCTGTTTTTTGTTTTTACGGTGTTATCCTTTTAAATTTAGGAGCGCTAAGTTTCATTACGACACTCGTTTTTCCAAAAGAGTTAATCGCAGATCAACCGGTGACGAGTTTATTACAATACTCTAACTCAATTAATCTTATTTTGCCGCTCTCTATAGGAGATTTTATTTATAAGATAGGATTTATCATTTTAATGTTTAGTCTAATCTCTTTCTTTGTTTTATGTGACCGTTCAAAAAAAGTGATTGGAATTATTTGTGGCGGTGCTTTTTTATTGGCTAATATCGCTCTATTCTTCTACACTAAAACACTCTATTTATATATGGATGAACGATTAGTCGTCGATTACGGATTTGTATTTGTCATGAGTGCACTAACGATGGGCTTATGTACGTGGTTAATCAATAAAAAAGTTTCAATTTAGGTGAGGTGAGAGAAATGAAGTTATATCATATCATTGGATTAGGTACGGCCGGCCTATTATCGCTAACGGCCCTTGGATTTATGGCGCCAAAGGATCAAGTAGAAAAAAACGTTGAGTATAAAATTGAAACGTTAGCAGGAGATGCCAATCTATTAGCCGATTTACAATTTGAATCGATTGCGAAAACAGGACCTAACCAATATTCAAAAATCATTCTAACAACTGAAGGTGCAAAGTTAACAAAGACAAAGTATGATCCTTTACGAGGGGCTGATGAAAAAGTCTTAAATAACCGTGACTTATTCCGCGAATTAGGGTGGGCAACAAAACTTGAAACAAAAGATTATATTGTTCTTGTGGATTTTAACTCTTCTTATCTTTATACAAATCAAGATCCAGTGTTACGACTACGGTCTAAAAATTTAAAAACGAACGAAATTGTTAAAAGCGAACTCCAGTTATCTGATTTAAATTATGGAGAAAGTACTTTAGATGAATATCTAACGGAATATGAGGGAGACTATTACTACATTACAAGAACGTATGATCAAGTAGGAAATAACCCTTATAAACTTTTAATTTATCAATTAAATCCACAGACGTTAGAATTAACACTTAAAGTAAAAGAAGAATTTAAAAATGAAACCTATCCTTCTATTTTCTTACTTGATGGCATGATGTATGAGGGGGATACAGCGAATGGACAATTAAACGTACGCTCTTTAAAAAACAATGAATCAACCGTCTATACTCTATCTAATGTAACAGAAAACGACTATATCGACGGACTGATTAAAATAAATCAGGATTACTTTTTTAGTATGAATAACACACTTGTAAAAGGTTTAGTAAATGAAGATACAAAAACCATTGAGCTTGTTGAAACTGTACAACCAGACTTTTTAAACACCTTAAATGAAAAATACGACGCGAATTATATAAAATCGCTTGTTTCTCATAATGAACTCATTTACGTCACTTATATAGGATATAAAAATACGGCTACTGCCGATTTTATCGCAGTTATCAATCCAACGACAAATGAAGTTGTTTATGAAGGAAAGCTTGATACGTCACTTACTCAAGGATTAATGGAAAAGTATCAGCTCCACTTTAATGGGGATGACACTCATTAATAACTAATCATTTATTTAGTAGAAGGAGGAAACTCGTTTATGATTGCTGATTTTAAAAAAACAATCATTAATGTTCTAAAAGAAATCAAATTATCGAATATCGGATTTTTACTTTTAATTATCCTATTTCTTATCGTCACCCTGCCGACTTTAACTCCTAGAGTTTTCTCCCCCCTTTTTAAATTTCTCCTCCCCTTCCTCCTTCTCTCTCCCTTTTTATTTTTTCTTTTAAAATAAAAGCAAAAGCACTCTATTTAAGGACGTCTGTGTAAGACAATCGTCAAATAGAGTGCTTTTTTATTTCAGTTTCGTATTGATTCCCCTTGCTTAATTCTTTGTTGTAAGGCGTACGCCCTAATCCAACACATCAGCGCAAGAATAACATTGATGGCAGGAATAACGACCGTTACCCTTACAAATACAATCAAGATAAGCCCTACTATCACCCAAAGATTTCGTCGCCCTTTCAGTCTCATTCTTCCCCTCCTCTTATTTACATAATTTAACAATTGTATTTTATCATAGAATTAAATCATTCTCCATAATAGTAAAAAAAACAGACCTTCTCAAAAGGGAGATGATCTGCTTTTAAGTTAAATATCAATATGGGGTAGATATTTAAAGGTATTAACTATTAATCTATAGACTGTTATTCATTTGGGTAGCTAAATCAATCTATAGCGAGAAGAAGAAAGATTGGGGAGCCTATCCTTCTTCAAAAGAACCTTAACGGTTCTAAAATGTGTGCATAAGACACCTGTAATCTACAGTTATTACTCTTACTTACACCTAACAGACTATTCTCTCCCTAGCAAGAAGTGACCTATCTGTCTATCTAGAATCAATGAGATTAGTTCAATCATCCCTTTAATAGCCCATGATTTGATTATACTCATATGTCCTTATAACATCTATAAAACATATGCCCCTGACTCTAATAAGATTATAACATATTATGTATTTTTTTGTCAAATACTCCCTTGAAATATCTGTCATTTTTAATTCATCTGTTCTCTGAATTTTTGGTATTTTTTTATTAATTAATAAATAGTTTATCAAACATTGTAAAAACTATAAATGGTTAGAGATTAACCCTCTAACCTAAGTTCCTCCTTTTATCTGATTTTACGCTCCTATTTTTAAAGTCCACGCCAACTGATCATTGACGTGGACTTTT
>DKYS01000075.1:0-382 GCA_002493395.1 Turicibacter sp. UBA7094
GAATTAGTTCAAGTGAAAAAATTACCTCGTTACCAGGCGATGTATCAAAAGAATTAAATCAATAAAAAGGCGGGTTTTCTTTTTAGAGGGCCCGCTTTTTTAACTATCTAACCGTCTTTAAAATACAATTTTTTTAAAGGTTTACAGATGATGGGATACATGGTATGTTAGAAGTGAACCCCATTAAATGGAAAATCCTGATGGGTTGTTATTGGATGAGAAAGAGACCAGAGCGTTTCAGGGGTTGTTTATTTCTTAGAAATTAGGGAGATAATCCGCCGGTTGGATGATGGGGATGATTGACACTAAACATTGGTGTCATGAAAAAGGGGGAGCCGATGATGAAATCATTTATTAAACAGTTTTTAGCCGTTCTTGCGGC
>DKYS01000075.1:772-3602 GCA_002493395.1 Turicibacter sp. UBA7094
TTCATTGTGCTTGATGGTTATTGTAAGACATCTAAAGATTCTAAGGATGAATAGGTTGCGTTAAAGGCGTAAAAGGGTGATAGAAAAGCTTGAAAGTGACTTGTTTTTCAGAATATGAGTAATCCCGATTTCCATGTTTATGACTGGGGGGGGAAGGGGAATGTACCGTTGTGAGTTTCTTTCCCTTTGTAAGTGTATGTAATGGAGGGGGATTTGTTTGGGTGATTTTTCTAATTGGATTTGTGTTTCTTGGTGATGCTATGCGGGGATTTTTAGTAGATTGGATTTCATTACCATGATGCCTTGGATGAAATTTACAGCCTCTCATTAAGAAAAGCACTAAAAGGTGGAAATTTTATTCCCACCTTTTTTAGATTATGAAGATTGTACAGGCATATACTTCTCAAGATATTCCACGACCGTTTTCATGAATTGTTGAAAGACCTTATCATCATTTTGAACCCCATGTCCCGAATGAGGAGCCTCAAAATAGGTGTAGTCTACTTGATGCTTTTCTAGAGCGTCGATGAGGTGTCGAACGCCTTGAAAAGGTTGTACTTTATCATGGGTTCCATATAATAAAACACTTGGGACTGAGTGTTCATTGACCCATTGGTAAGCAGAAATTGGCTTCATGTGCATGAGATATTCTTGTGATTTAACCATCTCAGGGGTTAATTCAACCCCAGACATGACGCCAAATAAACCAGCTGCCGCCGTGTAAGCCTCATCTGTTTGACAGTCGAGTCCATAAATCCCCCAATCTTCAACATGGAAGCTCGTTGGCCCGACCATCTCAAACATTAGTTTGACGGGTAACGGCGATTGATCCGCGTCCCGATATGCGTATAACATGGCTAACGTTCCACCAGCTGATCCCCCGCTAATGGCCATTTCATTCAAGTCATAGCCAAGCTTTTGGGCTTCTTCAATAATAAAAGGAATACTCTCTTTAATTTCAAGTGATTGGCTATAAACGCTCGCTTCATTTTCCTCTGTTTTAAGTGTGTAATTAACGCCAGCTGCCACATATCCTTTAGAACATAACCACTGCAAGATTTCTGCGTCGCCCGCTTTATCCCCCGATGTAAATCCTCCTGCATGTAAATAGATGACGAGTCCATAGTTTTCCTTTGTGTTACCGCTTGGGACATATAAATCGAATTTGTTTGCGGGGTTATCTCCATAAGATAAATCGTGATAGACCGTCCCAATTGAGTCGTTCCATTCCACTGAAAACTCTTTTATCCAAGTAGGCTTATGTGTGATTTTAAATGTTACTGAGCCGATAAATGAGAGGGTAAAAATGAGGATACACAGGAAGATAAACATGTTTTTTCCCTTCTTTCCTTCTTTTTTCATAATAAGTTTCCTCCAAAGAGAGTTCCTCCAAGCAGAAGATTTAAAACAAATCGAACAGCAAGTCTTCCGAGAATAATCCCTGCTATTATTAAAATTCCTAAAATAACGAGACGTTGTTTGGTTAAGACCAAATGACTCCCTCCTTTGACGTTGATTACGAGTTGTGTTATATTTCTAACATCGTCATTATAAAGGAGTAAATGGGCGAAAACAAGCGTTCAGCAGCATACTGTTAGAAAGGGAGTTTATTTATAACATGGAGACAGCAAGTGACTTAACAAAATTATATTTATCTGAAGCCTTAGTTCAATTGATGAAAACGAAGGGGTTTTCGAAAATTACAAATAAAAATATTACGGATCGGGCAGGATTTTCTCATATTACGATTTATCGCCATTTTAAAACAAAGGAAGAGATTTTAAGCTACTATTTAGCGGGACTGTTTAAGCGATGGAAAGAAGGGTGGCAAGAGGGGGAAAATATAGCGTATCAACTCTTTAACTTCTTCTGCCAACATCGGGAAATCATCGATTTGTTATATCGTGCGGGGCAACAATACCTATTAATTGAACAACTATTAGCGTGTTATGATTATTGTCGGGAAGATTCACCGGCCCTTGCTTATTCGAAAGTAACCGTTGCCTATCTTATTTTTGGATGGTGCGACGAATGGTATAAACGGGGGATGATTGAAACACCTGAAGAAATGGCTAAACTCTGTCAGTTGCGTTAAGTAGAAGAATCTTTTGTAAAGATTAGGAGTTAATCACCTTGTAAGAGAAATTAATTTAAGCTACTTCCAATGATACCGAGTAATATTTTTTCTCCAAATACTGTATAGTTAGAAATAGATAGTTATTCGATTATTCATCAGGTAGGACCATCAAAATGATGCTTTAATCAGCGAGAAGATGAGGGTTAATGTTCAATAAAAGTTGAATCATAGGGGAGTGTTTAGTATGGGGAAATTAGAAAGAAGAATTTTTACAAAACATTGGGGGTTTAATATTTTAACGATTGTTTCTATTTTTTTTTACATGGGAATTCATACATGGATTCATTTGGAGATTATTTACTTATTTGATGCCGTTTTAGAGGGGGATTATGGTCAATTCATTAGGAAAGTTTTGATTTTTTTAGGACTTATCATTTTATTTTGTATGGCTCAGTTTATTTCTCAAACAATGATTGCAAAAGCTGTTGAGAAAATGAATAAGGTGCTAAGACTCCACATTCATAAAAATTTGTCTTCTCTATCGCCTCAAATATTTTATAAAGAAGAAGTTGGAACCTATATCTCCTGGTTGACTAATGATATTAAACAGCTTGAAGATTCTAGTTTTAAAAAAGTTTTTGAGTTATTTAGCTATACGGCAACGGCTATTTTTAATTGTATTGCTTTATACTCTATTCATTATGGGTTATTATTAACGGCTATTATTTCAGCATTCATTTTATGTTTTTCTCC
>DKYS01000014.1 GCA_002493395.1 Turicibacter sp. UBA7094
CAGGTGACCTTTTTGGATGTCGGGCAAGGGGATAGCACGATTATTCAGTCCCCTTATCAGTCGTGTACGACGGTCATTGATACTGGAGGTAAAATCTCATTTACAGGGGAGAAACAACCTCTTTTTGAGCGAACATTAGAACCGTATTTACTCGGCGAAGGGGTTCGGGAGATTGATTATTTGATTTTGACGCACGGTGATTTTGACCATGTGGGAGAGGCCGCCGCATTACTGAAGCGATTTAAGGTGAAACGCTTAGTCGTGCCAAAAGGATCAACGAGCGATACCTTAAAGGAAATTATTCAGTTAGCCACTCAAATGGGCGTACCTGTTCTATCGCCTAATCGAGGAGATGAAGTTCGGTGTGGCAATCAGGTTATGACATTTTTACAATCGGATTTAATGCCAAAAGATGAAAATGATGGATCGCTTGTGATGAAGGTGCAGTTAGATGACGTTGATTTTTTATTGACGGGGGATGCGAGTGCACAGGTTGAGGCGGAGATTATGAGGCAATACCCTCAGTTAACGGCCGATATTTATAAGGCGGCGCACCATGGATCAAAAACGTCAAATTCTGCTCCTTTTTTACAACAAATTAAACCGCAATTAACGATTATCTCTAGTGGAAAGAATAATCGATATAACCATCCAAGCCCGGAAGTGTTAGAAACTTTACAGCAGTTAGAGATTCCCTCATTGAATACCCAACATCAGGGAAGTATCCAAATCCGCATAAAAAATAAAAAACCTTCCGTTCGAGTCGCCATTCAAGAATCTTAAATTTTAAAAATTAGAAAAACCCCCTAATTGTTTTTTTTAATGATAACTTTAAAAGAAAAATCTAATGTATAAAAAATAAAGAATGAGGAAATGGTCTAAAAATATTTCGAATAGATGAAAGAATAAAAATAAAAAAATTAGACAATTCTCTAAAAATAGAGTTTTAAAAAATGGTTGAACAAATAAAACGGGAGATAGCTAGTTTTTTTAGAAGATATCTTGAATGAAGAGGAGCAGATAAAGAGGATAAAAATAAAAAATTAGACAATTCTTTAAACGTATATTTCAACGTTTCTAGCGTTTAATAGACTAAAACCTCTTATTTTTTAAAATAGGGATAGAAAATCAGGAATTTACTTCGTGATTTATGCTAAAATAAGGGCGAGGTGACAGAATGGCAATTTATACGATTCTCGGTGAACAGGCTGTTTTATGTGAGAAGAAGATACAAGAATTACTAAACAAGCATCAAATCAAACCTTTCGATACGATTTCTTATGATATGCGAGAAACGACCGTTCAAAAGGCAATTTTTGATTTGCAGACCGTGGCTTTTTTAAGTGATAGAAAGGCAATCATTATTAAAAATCCAACGTTTTTAACAGCAAAAGAGGGAAAGACCGATCAAGCGCATGATTTAACGGTCCTCACAGACGTATTAGAACATCCTAAAACGGATAATATTTTGATTATTTATGCTCCGTACGACAAATTAGACGACCGAAAAAAATTGGTAAAACTCTTAAAGAAGAAAACGGAAGTATTTACGTTTGAAACGTACTCTGAGCAATCATTAAAAGAATGGGCGAAACAAAAATTAGAAAAAGAAGGCATTACGTGCGAATCTGATTCATTAGATTTATTGATTAAGTTGACGCATGCTAAAATTGATATGCTTTACCAAGAGATTGAAAAAATTAGTCTTTATTTTATGGAGGCCTCTTCTAAGGAGTTGACCTTAGAGGTTATTCATTTATTGGTGGCAAGACAGCTTGAAGATAATGTGTTCTTATTAACAGATGCGCTCGTGAAGCGAAACATTGAAGAGGCGTATTTGATTTACGAAGATTTGATGACTCAAAATGAAGAGCCGTTAAAGTTACTCATCTTAATCGCGAATCAGTTTCGACTCATGGCGCAAGTGGTGGAGTTGAGTCAGAAAGGGTACCGCGAAGCGGATATTGCAAAGACGTTAAATGTTCATCCATACCGTGTGAAATTAATTCATGGCCAGTCCCACCGGTTTAATCCCGAGGTTTTAAAAGGGTATTTGCTTCAGTTAGCCGATCTTGATTATAAGATTAAAACCGGGGTATTAAATAAAGAACTCGCCCTTGAAATTTTTATCCTTAATCTATAATTGATGAAAATGAAAAGGCTTTGAAAATTTTTTCATATTTTTCAGTCAAATTTCGATACATAATTACCTCTTTTGTTGTATAATATTTCAGGACAAATTAAAAAATACTCAGTCAGAGGTGACTATATGAATATTAAAAACATTGCGATTATTGCCCATGTCGATCACGGAAAAACAACATTAGTAGACCAATTATTACGTCAAGCGGGGACATTCCGTGAAAATGAGGCAGTTGCTGAGCGCGTGATGGATTCAAATGATCTCGAGCGCGAGCGCGGAATTACGATTTTAGCAAAAAATACAGCAATTGATTATAAAGACTATCGAATTAATATTTTGGATACGCCAGGACATGCCGATTTTGCGGGAGAAGTTGAGCGTATTATGAACATGGTAGATGGTGTGTTATTAGTTGTTGACGCGTATGAGGGAACGATGCCACAAACACGTTTCGTTTTAAAGAAGGCGTTAGAACAAAAATTAACACCTATTGTTGTGGTGAATAAAATTGACCGCCCAGCTGCACGTCCAGAAGAAGTCGTGGATGAAGTTTTAGAATTATTTATTGAACTTGGGGCAGATGATGATCAATTAGAGTTCCCAGTTGTTTATTGTTCAGCTTTAAACGGAACAGCAAGTTTAAGTTCAAATCCAGCGGATCAAGAAGAAAATATGGAAGCTATCTTTGAATCTATTTTAGAAAATATTCCAGATCCAGGAATGGATCCAACGGGGACATTACAATTCCAACCTGCTTTATTAGATTATAATGATTATGTGGGGCGTATCGGAATTGGACGTATTGTTCGCGGAACGATGAATGTGAATCAAATGGTTTCTATTTGTCGCTTAGATGGAAGTGTGCAACAATTCCGTGTAACAAAATTATTTGGTTTCTTAGGATTAAAACGTGTAGAAGTTGAATCAGCAGAAGCCGGAGATATTGTAGCCATTGCAGGATTACCAGATATTAACGTGGGTGAAACAGTTTGTGAGATTGGAAAAGAAGAAGCTTTACCTATTTTACATATTGATGAGCCAACATTAAAAATGACGTTCTCAACCAACTCATCACCATTTTCAGGACAAGAAGGAAAACATGTCACTGCCTCAAAAATCGATGAACGTTTATACCGTGAAACACAACGCGACGTTTCATTATTAGTTGAACGTGTTGGAACGAAAGAGGAATGGGTGGTTTCAGGACGTGGAGAACTTCATTTATCAATTTTACTTGAAAACATGCGTCGAGAAGGATTTGAATTAGAAGTTTCAAAACCTGAAGTTATTATCCGNNCGGAATTGGACGTATTGTTCGCGGGACGATGAACGTGAATCAAATGGTTTCAATTTGTCGCTTAGATGGAAGTGTCCAACAATTCCGTGTAACAAAACTATTTGGTTTCTTAGGATTAAAACGTGTAGAAGTTGAATCAGCAGAAGCCGGAGATATTGT
>DKYS01000058.1:0-859 GCA_002493395.1 Turicibacter sp. UBA7094
TTATTAAATCAACTATAGTGTATAATATTTATACATTAAGTAAGGATAATCAAGTTATCAACAGATAGGAGCCTCTAACAGTTTTAAACCCTTTGTAAAATCTAAATAAAATAATTACCTATTAAAAAGTAGTTCAACACCAGAATTATTCTTGACCAAAAAGTTGATACAAATATCCGAATCACAGATTTAGAATTTCAGTATTTTGTCATTACTAAAGAGGAAACATTAGAGTTAATTTTTTACTTGAAACAAGTTAGTACCATGTTTGGTAGAGACTCTAAAAAGTATAATCTAACTTAACTTTCGCACACTAAAAATTAATTCTAACAATAAATGATTTTCTAAACTAAGTTGGTAATTTTGTTTAAATGATGTCCTATAATAGGTAATGAATAATTTTAAGGCACCCTCTTTACTTCATTTAGCGACGATGTAATTTCCCCTCCGTAGCTTTCACACTTATAACCCCGTAAATGGTGAGTTTAAGTAACCTCATAGAATCACTGGTTTTAATGTAATGACTCCTCCCTCAATAATAGTTTGGGGGCATGAGAAATCAACTCATATTCATTGATTTTCAAAAATATTAATGAACCCTATTCTTTTATGTAGAACTTTCATCAAAAAGGGGTTACCTCATAGAGCCAATTAATACTTTTTTAAAAACTGTCTAGCTTATAGGAGCCATTTTACATCGTACATCGTTACCATTTATATAAAAAGACCTCCACAAGAAATTGTGGAGGTCTTTTAAGTACCCTACTATTAAGCTTTTATAGTTTGTGACAAAGAATAAAAAAAAATCACACCATTGTGTGAATTATTATCTTTTTATGGCGGAGGAAGAGGGATTCGA
>DKYS01000058.1:1212-8806 GCA_002493395.1 Turicibacter sp. UBA7094
TCAGCCGGACTTGGGTATTCCTCCGTATCAACAATATTAATTATACATGGGTATAATCATATTGTCAATCATTTATCTAAACTTTTTTATTATTTGATATTTAGAGTGCTTGGACGGTCCTTTACTTCATGACAATGACGGCAACGAGGTTCATAAGCCTCCTTAGCCCCTACTTGAATAATTGGATCAAAGTATGATGCGGGTTGTCCATTAATTAATCGCTGAGAACGAGTTGCTGATGCCCCACAAACACTACAAATTGATGTTAATTTAGTTACAAACTCTGCCTTGGTTAATAGAGCCGGCATATTTCCAAAAGGTTCCCCGCGAAAATCCTTATCTAGTCCCGCCACAATCACGCGAATCCCGCGATCAGCTAAATGTTCAATAACTTCTACAATATTTTCCCCGAAAAATTGAACCTCATCAATGGCAACAGCATAAGTATCCTCTTTAATATAATCAAAAATTTCAATGGGATGCTCAATAGCAATCGAAGGCATTTTCAATCCATTATGCGAAACTACCTCACCATCACTATAACGATTATCAATAACTGGTTTAAATAAACAATATGAACGTCGCGCAAAGTCTAAACGCTTTAAACGTCGGATTAATTCCTCAGTCTTTCCAGCGTACATGCTACCACAAATGGCTTCTACCCAGCCTTCTTGTCTGATATCATACATTTTATCAAAACCACCTTTCATCTTCCTTTTAAAGCAACCCGTTCATTATATCAAACCTCGCCTTTAAGATTCAAGATATCCCTTTAATTTTCAAATTATTTCCCAGGTATTAAAAAAAAGATAAAACCAATAATGATTTTATCTTTCTCCCCTATAAACAAGAATTTTCTTTACGAATAGTGATTCTATTTTCTTGAGGGATTAACGTCGCATAGGCACCCATTGGTAATGTAATCATAGGTCGACAATGCCCACTTGGAATCTGGTAAGCAACCGGCTTTTCGTAATCTTTAAAGGTGCGTTTAAGTAGGCAATATGTTTCCTCTTTATCAGGTACGTTAAAATCGCCTAAAATAATGCCCGCTGCTTCTTCTAACTTGCCACTTTGACTTAAATGAGTTAATAGACGATCAACTGAATAGGTCGGTTCATCTACCTCCTCAATAAATAAAATTTTCCCTCGCGTATCAATTTCATACGGTGTGCCGAGTGTCGTGCAAATAATAGATAAATTTCCACCAACCAATGTTCCAGAAACCAAACACGATTCCTCATTATAATAGGGAACATCAATGATATCAAATGTTGTCTCCCCCATCACTGTTTCTAAAAAATGTTGTGTCGTCAATTCATCGTTCAAAAGCAAATCCTTTATCATCGGTCCATGATAAGTCATGAGTTGATGTGACTGATTCAAAAATAAATGTAAATACGTAATGTCGCTGTATCCAATAAACGGCTTCGGATAATTTTCAAATTTAAAATCATTAAAGTATGGAACAATTCGACTCGATCCATAACCGCCTCTCATGCATAAAATAGCATCGACTTCATCATCGGCAAACATCATCATGATATCTTCAGCACGCTCTTTATCTGAATGCCCTGCTAAGTAATCATGTCGTTCAAAGCAACTCGGAGTTACAATGACCTCAAACCCCATACTTTGTAATAGTTCTTCCCCCTGAAAAATAATTTCTGCTTCAAGCGGCCCCGCTGGTGCCACAATCGCTATTGTTCCACCCTTTTTTAACGGCTTTGGTTCAATCATCTTTTCTCCCCCAATTATTAGTTACGATAATAAATGAAGTGTCGCTAAGACTTGCAAACAAACCCCTATTTTGATTGCTTCTTCATCAATATCAAAGGTATTTTCGTGTAACATCCCCTGAATTCCTTTTTGTGGATTAGCTGTTCCTAAGTTATAAAAACATGAAGGAACGGCTTCTGCAAAATAAGCAAAATCTTCAACACCAAGGCTCGGATGCTCCATTATAATCACATTTTCATCCCCTACAACTTGCTTAGCAACATGTGCGACTGCATCTGTCACTGCATGTGCATTAATTAATGGTGCATATCCTTCCTCCAAATAAACATCGGCGATTCCCCCAAATGCCTCTGCTGTATGAATAGCTACCTCGGTTAATCGTTTTTTCATAAAAGTGCGTGTAGTTTGATCTAGCGTCCGTAATGTTCCCCTAATTTTAACCTGATCACAGACAATATTTCCAGCCGTTCCTCCCTCAATCACCCCAAGACTCAATACCGCAGATTCAAAGGGTGAAAGATTCCGACTAATCAAACTTTGTAAAGCAGTCACGACATGAGAGGCAATCAAAATAGCGTCCACTCCGTCTTGTGGATAGGCTCCATGTGCCTGTTTTCCACGGATGGTTAAAAAAATCGTATCGCTTGCCGCATGACACTTTCCATAATGGAATCCTACCTCACCGACATTTAGCGTTGGACGCACGTGAAGCCCTAATACATGATTTACGTGTGGATGTTCTAAACACCCGGCCTGTATCATCGGCTTGGCGCCACCTACCGTTTCCTCCGCAGGTTGAAAAAACAATTTAACATTTCCCCTAAACTCATGTTTTAATTGTTTTAGAATATACGCTGCTCCAAGTAAAATTGTGGTATGAACATCGTGGCCGCACGCATGCATTTTCCCTGGTGTTAAAGAGGCATATGAAGCACCTGTTTTTTCTTCAATTGGTAAAGCATCCATATCCGCTCTTAACCCAATGGTTTTATCCCCATATTCTCCTTCGATTAATCCAACAATAGCCGTTTCACCGATTAACTGAGAAATTTTAATATCCCACTCGTTCAAATAATCTAAGACGATTTGCGACGTTCGATATTCTTCTAGACCTAGTTCAGGATGTTGATGCAAGTCACGACGAATAGCCACAAGTTGTGGGTAAATGGCATCGACCATTTCTTTTACTTTTTGATACATCCTAAATCCCCCTTATCTATGATAAGATACTCCATTATATGTACATTCACCCAAAAAAATACCCTAATCATTATCTTTTAAGCTCATAAAAAAAAGTAGAAAATATATTAAATATCTTCTACTTTCTTCTCGAGTAATTGGGTCTATCAACAACTCTACTTTTGTTCAGTATAACAACGTATAGCTTCAGATAAGAACTTAGCAGCTCCCTGTTTCACTGCCTGGTCATAATAAGCTGTAAATCGCTCATCAGCTACATACATCATCGCTAATCCAGCATGGGCCTCTTTACTATAGCTTGGCCACGTATAGCTTAACCATTGTTGATGCATTTTAGCAACTTCTAGCGCCTGTTGTCCACAAGGATCGCCCGATTCCATAGCCATAGCTAGCCGATCGAAAAGCTCTGATTCTAATTGCTTCATTTCATTGAACGCTTTTTCATCAAGATGGTTAAATTTCTTATACGAGTGCTCAACTATTTCATCCCCGTATTTTTGGCGAATTTCTTTTCCATACTGTCTCTCATTTTCATCTAATAATTGTTGTTTCAAGCCTTCAAATTTTTCTTGATTTGTCATTTGAATCTCCCCTTTTTTAGCGGCTATGGTTAACTTAATATTCTCAATCATTAACTCGAGCTCACTCTTTTTTGCCAGAAGTTTTTGATAATGATTGTTTAAAGCTTCTAACTCATCGTACGACGGATCTGATAAAATTAACTTAATCTCATTGATACTTACCCCTAAGGCCTTATAAAATAAGATTTGTTGTAATTTATCCACTTCTTGATCAGAATACATCCGATATCCTGACAAAGTGACATGCTTCGGTTTTAAAAGATTAACTTCATCATAGTAACGAAGTGTTCTCGTGCTAATTCCCGCCAAATCCGCAAGTTGACGAATGCTATATTCCATCAGAATCATCTCCTTCCTAAAACTATCATACGCGTTGACGTAACGTGAAAGTCAACCTGATATCTTGAAAAAGATTATAAAAAAAACACCACCCATAAGGTGGCATTTTAAAATCAAAATTATTTTGAATTGATTCCGTATTTTTTGTTGAAACGTTCGATACGTCCGTCAGCTTGAGCGAATTTTTGACGTCCTGTATAGAATGGATGACAGTTTGAGCAAGTGTCAACACGAATTTCTTTCTTAACAGATCCGCTTTCGAACTCGTTCCCGCAAGTTGTACATACGACATTAATACGGTTGTATTGTGGATGAATTCCTTGTTTCATTCTAGTTCACTCCTTCGGCCCTGATTAATTATTTAATCAGAGAAAGTCTATATAACAATAGAATTATACTAAATTTAATGATTTGACGCAATAAAATTTTGATGTTTTATAAAATTAAAATTTAGCAATTAAAATAAATTTAAACAATTATTAATGACGGATTATTCTGTTACTTCCTCACGCCAAACCTTTGCTCCAAGATTATTTAATTTATCTTCAATGTTTGAATAACCACGATCGATGTGATAGGTGTTTCCAATTTCAGTTATCCCCTCAGCAATTAATCCCGCAATAACCAATGATGCGCCTGCGCGTAAGTCTGTTGCCTTAACACGAGCTCCAGATAACTTAGTTGGTCCTTGAACAATCGCTGAGTTTCCTTGAACTTTAATGTTCGCTCCCATTTTATTTAATTCAAAACAATTTTTAAAACGATCTGAGTAAATCGTATCTGTCACCATTCCGACTCCCGTTGATTGAGTTAATAAAGTGACTAATGGTTGTTGTAAATCTGTCGCTAGTCCTGGATAAGTACTTGTTTTAAAATCAACAGCTTTCATTTCCTTATGTCCGCGCACAATGACATGGTCTGTATGCACTTCAATATCAACACCCATCTCACGTAACTTTGCGATTAACGCCTCTAGATGATGAGGAATAATATTATCAATTTTAATTTCATCCCCTGCGACCGCAGCTAAGGTAATATACGTTCCAGCCTCGATTCGATCAGGAATGATGGCATGGCGTGTTCCGTGAAGTTCAGTTACACCCTGGATACGAATTTCTCCTGTTCCTGCCCCTTTAATATTAGCTCCCATACTATTTAAAAGGTTTGCTAAGTCAATAATTTCAGGTTCTTTTGCAGCATTTTCAATCACAGTCATTCCCTCAGCCTTAACAGCCGCTAACATAATATTAATCGTCGCCCCAACTGATGCAAAATCTAAATAAATTTTAGCACCTGTTAATTTTTCGGCCTTTAAATGAATAGATCCTGCCTCTTGTTTGATGGTTGCACCTAACGCCTCAAATCCTTTTAAATGTAGGTCAATAGGACGTGGTCCTAAATAACATCCCCCAGGCATTCCGATCACAGCCTCTTTAAACTTTCCAAGTAATGCTCCCATAAAATAATATGAAGCTCGTAATTTATTTACAGCACCTTCTACTAACGGTGTATTGATCAAGTTCGTAGGATTTATTGTTAATTCGTCATTATCTATTTCATATGTACCATTTAATTGTTCAATCATCATTCCTAGATGTTCAACATCCACAATCTGTGGAACGCCCTCTAAAATAACTGAAGAATCCGCTAAAATGGCCGCAGGAATTAAAGCAACTGTACTATTTTTAGCACTATCAATTCGGACCGTTCCTTTTAATGGACGCCCTCCTTCTATTTTAATCACTTCCATCGACGCTCTTCCTTTCTGTTTGTACACGAATACCTATTGTATTATATCAAACTTTAGCCTAAGTTGTGAAAGATATTTTATCCTTTTATAGTCCTAAAGTCATAATTTATCTGAAAATTCATAAATCTCTCTATATCTCTATTATATTCGACAAGAAATCGTTTTTCTTGTTGTATTTTTTTTCGAATTTTATCTCTTTTTTATTAATCGAGAAATGAATCTCCCCTTCTTTTTATTACTTTAATCCCTCATTTATTCCTCTACTAACACTTTTTTAAAAAATTTATTTATTTTTATTCATGCAAGTACGCTTTCCTTAAGAGACAAATGAACATTTTAATTCCTTATCTTTAGTAAATCTAAAAAAGAAACCGACCTAATAACTTAAGTCGGTTTCTTCGAAGAGGTGTGTAATCGTAACTGATAATTAATAGCATCTTTATTAAATGCTATGCCATTAGTATTTCCAAACCTTATTCTTCTCACTCTTAAATACTCAAATTTAAAGAAATTTCTACGGTAAGAAAAGTTGTCTGTATACCTGCCCGTCAAATGTCTTCACCTCAAAAAGATTATTATTTAAAATAGCATACGTCTGTGGATGATCTTCCTTCGGTAGAGTGGCTGATCCGGGATTCAAGTAATAAATTCCTTCCTTTTCTCGCAAAACAGGAATATGAATATGTCCAAAAATCATCACATCGCCTTTTTGTAAAAAGCGTAAAATCTGTTCATCCTCGTAAAGATGTCCGTGAGTAGCCATTAACTTTCTATTACCCATGGGAATTAGTTGATAATCCGCTGTCATAGGAAACTCTAACACCATTTGATCCACTTCACTATCGCAATTTCCACGCACGGCAATAATATGATGTTTAATACTATTTAACAATTGAATGACTTCTTGTGGGTTATATTCTTTTGGTAATGGATTTCGTGGACCGTGATAGAGTAAGTCACCAAGTAATACGAGGTAATCTGCCTGCTCTTCTTTAAAACGTTCGATGACCTTTCGAGTCCAGTAGACTGATCCATGAAGATCTGAGGCAACCATTAATTTCATTTTTTTCACTCCTCAAAATTAGTTTATTCATTTCACCTATTTAACACTAAATATTTACTCTGTTTATCTTCTTTAAGTTCGATGAAACAGATCACAAACCCCTTCTTATCGACGACAACTATTTTTTACGATGGTTAATGATTTCATCTGTTATCTTTAATCTCCGATTCAATGATTCACCATATGTCTCTTTAATGATTCCTATATAGATTAAATCTAAAATAAAGATTTGAGGAATTTTTGAAGTAATAGATCCCGTTTCAAATAATATTTCTGTTGATTGGTAAGCCAAGTGGAGGACCGATAACTCCTTAAGTGTATTTTCATTATCCACAGTAATTGCAATAAGGGGGAGTCCTTGTTCCTTTGCTAATTGAACCGCATGTATTAATTCCTCTGTTTCCCCAGCATGAGAAATCGCCACAATAACATCTTGTGATTCCATCATTGAGGCTAACCTTAACATCATATGACTATCGTTAATCAGAAGTGTATTTAATCCAATTCGAATCAATTTATAATGAAAATCCATCGCAATAACACCAGAATGACCCATTCCCATAATATATATTTTTCGACTATTTAGAAGAGCAAACTTACATCTCTCCATCATTTCGACATCTAAAGTCTCCGTTGTTTTTTGCAAAACGTCCATCGTCGAATGTAAAAGATGGGTGGCCGTTTCAAAAATACTTTCATCACAACTTATATTTGAGTGAACAATACTTTTTTCTTCTATAGTGGATAACTCTTGTGCAAATGTAATTTTAAATGATTGAAAACTATTAAACCCTAGCTTTTTGACAAATCGCGTCACAGTCGCTTCTGCAATTCCAGACTCTTTCGCAATTTCAGAAATGGCCTATAAACAAATCTTTCCCTACTATTTTAACATCATCAATCAAGATTTGATCCGATTTC
>DKYS01000058.1:9099-14029 GCA_002493395.1 Turicibacter sp. UBA7094
GATTCTCTAATTGACCTAAAATCGCCATTTACATCACCAACCCGATTTTTTTAATACAAGTATATCATAAATTATTTATTCACGACACGTTAGATCAGGATAAAGCACCCCTAACATTCCTGCTTATTTTTTTAATAGATTCACGTCGAAAACAACATCCATTGAGGGTAAAACTTTCCTTTAAGACGGATATAAACTAGATAGAACCATAAAAAAAGCAATGAAACGCTGATTCAATAATCAACTTCTCATTGCCTTTACCGTATCTTCCCGTTTCCCCCCGGAAAGATAAACTTATATAAAAACTCCCTATCTTTTTAATCTGACCATTCCGTTAATTATAACAAGCTCATATAACGGCGTAATTCCCATTCATGGACAGATAAACGATATTCATCATACTCTGCATGTTTAGCAGCAATAAATTTTTCGCAAATATGATTTCCAAGTGCGGCTTTAACGACCTCATCTTCTTCTAATAATTGTAACGCATCAGATAATGAACCTGGTAAAGATGTGATATGATGCGCATCTAACTCTTCTTGATTCATCTCAAAAATATTTTCTTCGACTGATGCAGGTGGTGTTAGTTTATTTTTAACTCCATCTAATCCTGAAGCTAAGATAGCAGCTAAAGCTAAGTATGGGTTAGCCGATGGGTCAACTGAACGAACTTCTAAACGTGTTCCAAGTCCTCGCGAAGCTGGTACACGTACTAATGGTGAACGGTTTGATGGTGACCAAGCTACATAAACAGGTGCCTCGTACCCTGGAACTAAACGTTTATATGAATTAACTGTTGGATTTGATACCGCTGTGAAGTTACGAACATGTGTTAAAATTCCCGCTAAGAAATGATAGGCAGTTTCACTTAATTGTAATTCACCCTCTGGATCGTAGAATGCGTTTGTCCCATCTTCATGGAATAAAGATACGTTACAATGCATCCCTGATCCGTTAATCCCTGCAATTGGTTTTGGCATGAACGTCGCATATAATCCATGTTTACGAGCAATAGATTTAACAACTAGTTTAAATGTTTGAATTTTATCACATGCTGATAAAACATCATCATATTTAAAATCAATTTCATGTTGTCCTGGAGCAACTTCATGGTGAGAAGCCTCAATTTCAAATCCTAATTTTTCAAGTTCGATTACAATATCTCGGCGGCAGTTTTCCGCTAAATCTAATGGAGCATAATCAAAGTATCCACCATTATCATTTAACTCGCGTGTTGGTAATCCATTCTCATCTAATTTGAATAAGAAGAATTCTGCCTCTGGACCTAAGTTAAAACGAGTAAATCCTAATGATTTCATTTCCTCTAAAACACGACGTAAATTAGATCGTGGGTCCCCCGCAAATGGTGTTCCATCCACGTTATAAACATCGCAAATTAAACGAGCAATTTTTGCTTCACCAGGCGTCCAAGGAAAAATTAACCATGTGTTTAAATCTGGATGTAAGTACATATCGCTCTCTTGAATACGAGCAAACCCTTCAATAGAAGAACCATCAAACATCATTTGATTATTTAAGGCTTTTTCCAATTGCGATAAAGGAATCTCAACATTTTTTACAATCCCAAATAAGTCAGTAAACATTAAACGGATAAAGTTTACTCCTTCTTCATTTGCAATACGTAAGATTTCTTCTTTTGTTAACATTGCCATTTAAAACTCCTCCTCATCATTTTCATGATAATTATTCTCTCGATTTCATCTGTTTTCCCATGCTAGATAATGAATCCTCATCAATTGAGTTGTTAACCTTATCTACCTTGATCAAAGTTAACAAAAAAAGAGTTCACTAAACAAGCATTTATAAAAACACACTGTTTAACGAACTCCATTGTTCATCATCTTATTATTCGATTCCTATCTCTTAAAGACGCCTTTGTCTATATTTCCATTATATGAAAGTTCCCTTATAAAATCAACTATTTTTTAGTTTTTTTAAAATTATTTCTGCAACCTCTAATTTACTTATTCGAAGTTCCATACTTCGCTTTTGAATATATCGATGGGCCTCATCCTCACTCATTTGTTCATTTTGTTGTAATGACCGTTTGGCCAAACGAATCTTTTTTTCTTCCCTTTGAAGTTTTTCTAAACGATTAACCTTAGATTCTAATTGAGTGACCATTTGCCCATACTTAACTAAAACACGCAGCATCGTTAAAAGGACAGTTGGCTGCACGGGTTTCTCGCAAAACTCAAAGTAAGGATCCTGACGATAATAAAACTTCTGATAAGACATACCGACTAATAAAACAGCTTGACGTTGCTGAATTAAAATTTCTACAAGCGAGACAATGCTCATTCCTGGTAACTCTTCATCTACGATAACAACTGCGGGCGCTAATGCTTTGCAGCGACGTATCAAATCATAGCCATTTGATGCCATCCCAACAACTTCATATCCTGAACTCGTAACTTGGGATCTAATAGTTGAAACTAACTTTTCCGATTGCGAGGCAATCATAATACGTTCTCCCATGAATTCACCCTTTTCCTCATCAATAACCCAATCTTCATTTGTATACGTAAGGTTATCCTTAGATTTTATTATTCATTAGATAATCATTTATCTACTATTATCATGCCCTCCCTTACTTTTTTTGTCAATAGTTTCCATATTTTAAAGATTATTATTTTGGTTTTAAGTAATATAAAAAGGGAATCGCTTTGACGATTCCCAAACGCTTATTTTGTTAACCAACTTTCATCACTTGGATTTTGACGCCATGCCGTTAGCTTTTCTACTGATTCTTTTGAGATTTCACCCATTTCCACGGCTACCTCAACTAATGTTTGATAATTACAAAGAGAAACATTTTTACATGCCGCAGCTTCTAAATTTTTCAATCCTGATTCTAGCTCATATGAAAAAATAGAAACAATTCCTAATACCTCACATCCTAATTCACGTAAGACCTCTACTGCCTCAATTGATGATTTCCCTGTTGAGATTAAATCCTCCACAACAACAACCTTCATTCCTTTTTCAACTAATCCTTCGACTTGATTTCCGCGCCCATGTTTTTTAGCCGATGAACGAACATACCCCATTGGTAAATCCAATTTATCTGCCATAATTGCCGCATGTGGAATTCCTGCTGTTGCTGTTCCCATTAACATTTCACATTCAGGATAATATTGTTTAATAAGATCACATAATCCTGCTTCAATATCACGGCGAACTTGTGGATAAGATAAAGTTAAACGATTATCGCAATAAATAGGTGATTTAATCCCTGACGTCCATGTAAATGGGTTTTCTGGACGTAATAATACCGCATGAATTTCTAATAAATGTTTAGCAATTGTACGTTTCATAAATGATCTCTCCTCTATCTCTTATTATACAGCTTTTTGGAAAAAAGATTTTGTTATCTTTCCCAACACTTTCAACTAAATAACTAAATAATTGAACCAAGTTATTCACACGTTGTTCCTAAAAATTCGTTTTTAATTTGGTGATAAGTATTCACTGGATGAGCTGATTTGGTAATTGATCGCCCGACTACAATATAGTTTGAACCAAGTTCCTTTGCTTTTTTTGGTGTAACCACACGTTTTTGATCATCTAAACTATCGCTCGCTTGACGAATACCTGGTGTACAAGTAATAAATTCTGCACCTAATTTTTCATGAATCTCTTTTGTTTCTAATGCCGAACAAACAATTCCATCTAACCCTGCCTCTTTCGTTAATTGAGCATATTTCAATACTGTATTCGGTAAAGTTTCGTTAATTAAGATTTGTTCTTGCATCACTTCTTCTGTTGTTGATGTCAATTGAGTCACAGCAATACAAAGCGGACGTTTAGCGCCTGCTACTGTTCCTTCATTTAATCCTTCAATTGCAGCCCTCATCATCGGAATTGTTCCAGCCGCATGAACATTAATCATATCGACCCCTAGTTTCGCCAAATTTTTCATGGCACTTTTAACAGTATTCGGAATATCATGTAACTTTAGATCTAAGAAAATTTTATGATTTTTTTCTTTTAAATACTTAATGATTTGTGGACCTTCGGCATAAAACAATTCCATTCCAACTTTAACATATAAACTTTCATCAAACTGTTCAATAAATTGACGTGTTTCTTCAAAATCTTTAAAATCTAGTGCAATAATAACTGCCTTCTCCACCTAAAATTCCTCCTTATAAATTCTGTTAATTTTTTTATACTCTCACTTCTTTTTTATAACTGATTGCACATTCACCTACTACTCTAATTCAAAGAACAGTCAAATTCTCTTCAACCACTTTTAACAAAAAAATCCTCTTTTAGCTTTAAAATTTAGGCTAAAAGAGGATCCACGAATTCCATAAAAATGATGATTATACTTTTCTATTAACGTGTTCTTCTCAGCCTCACAGGACCGAATTAAAGCTATCTTCATCATTATAAAAGATTTGAATTTTTATGTCAATATCTTCTTTTTTTATTTACCTTCCCTACTCACCCTTAAAGAAATTAAACGAAAGAGGGATATCTAGCTTTTAGATATCCCTCTTGTTTATTCTATAAACCAAATACAATATTCATTTTATGCATTAATTGATTAGCTTCTTCTTGACTCCTGATTGGATGATATTTAAAAATATTTAATGTTTTTAATTGAGCTTCACTGACAAGACGATCAATCGGTCCGCCGTTTTCTAAATTTCTTTGAAAAATTTCTTCTAACTCAGCAACTTTAAATAAAATATGATTCATATCTTCCACATCCCTTTCTTCTAACGAATTACCTTAGTATTGGACCATTCGAAAGTTTTTATTCATCATTTTATTTAAAATTGGAAATTAATGATTCTTTCAGTTATTCAAAAGAAAGGAGGCTATGTCTTAATCATAGTATCCTTCAATAAATCAAATGAACCTTTATTGATTACTATTTACAGTTTAGGGTAAAAAA
>DKYS01000058.1:14341-32261 GCA_002493395.1 Turicibacter sp. UBA7094
AAATTTTTCTTAGGAGGATGAATATTGTAAATTAAAAAAGATGACTCCTTTAGAAGCTAGAAATCATCTTTTAAATTCAGCTTAGCTCGTGTTTTTTTAATATCCTTGATATAGGTGTTAGATTGAACGCTGGTCCTTTTTACTTATGTGCAAATCCAGTTGCATCACTTAATTTTTCGAATCCATATTTATCTAACACTTCTGGTAGGCGATCAATAATATCCACGCAAGCATAAGGATTAATAAAATTTGCTGTTCCGACCGCAACGGCACTTGCTCCAGCATAGAAGAATTCTAAAACATCTTCTGCTGTCTCAATTCCCCCCATCCCGATGATTGGAATATTAACTGCTTTATAAACGTCATGAATCATGCGCAGTGCTACGGGTTTAATAGCTGGTCCTGATAATCCACCTGTTCCATTGGCTAAAATAGGCTTCCCTGTTTTCATATCAAAGCGCATTCCAAGTAATGTGTTAATCATCGTAATTCCATCAGCACCTGCCGATTCAACGGCTTTAGCAATTTCTACAACATTTGTAACATTTGGGGATAACTTAATATAAACAGGAACGCTTGAGACTTCTTTAATCGCTTTTGTTAATTCAGCTGCAACATTCGCATCTGTTCCGAAGGCAATTCCACCTTCTTTAACATTAGGACAAGAAATGTTAATTTCTAAAGCTTTAACATTCGGTGCCTTAGAAATTTTCTTTGCCACGGTTACATATTCGTCTAATGTTTTTCCAGCAACGTTCGCGATAATTGGTAAATCGTATTGTTCTAAAAAGGGTAATTCATGCTCTATAATCTTATCCACACCTGGATTTTGCAATCCAATCGCATTTAACATTCCACCTGGTGTCTCAGCTACACGTGGCGTAGGGTTTCCTACGCGTGCCTCATCTGTTGCGGCTTTAATCATAATAGATCCTAAGCGAGATAAATCATAATACTCAGCAAATTCTCGACCAAATCCGAAACATCCCGATGCCGGGATAACGGGATTTTTCAAACTTAATCCTGGTAATTCAACAGCTAAACGATTCATTATAATAAAACCTCCCCGAGTTTAAAGACTGGACCTTCTTTACATACACGCGCCATTTTCCCGTCATTACGTTGGCATACACAGGCATAACAGGCTCCGATTCCACATGCCATCCGTTCCTCAAATGATAAATATCCTTTTTTAGTTTGACCGAATTGTCGCTCGATGGCCTCTAACATAACTTTAGGTCCGCATCCATAAATCCAATCAAATGTTAAATTCTTTTCATTTATTAATTGAACGACGTTGCCTTTAAATCCTTGACTACCATCCATTGTCGCAATATGGACCTCTGCATAAACCTTAAACTCTTCTTCGTAAAAAACATCGCATGAAGAGGCAAATCCTAAAACAGCAATGACTTTATTCCCCTTAGCATGTAATCGTTTTGCCATCTCATACATAGGAGGAACGCCAATTCCTCCTCCAACTAAGATAACTGTTTCATCTTGTTGAATCTCATCTATATCAAAACCAGTTCCAAGAGGTCCTAAAATATTCACTTGCTCTCCTGATTTCTTTTGTGATAAAAGTTTTGTTCCTTCTCCTTCTGCACGATAAATCATCGTAAACTGATTTAACGTTTGATTAATCTCACAGATTGAAATAGGACGTCTGAGTAAAGGGTAAGCAACCTCATTAATTTTAATATTCACAAACTGTCCTGCCTGAAACATTCCTTGAACTAAATCTCCACTTAAAACAATTTCATAAATGTTTTTTGCAATTGATCGTTGGCTAACAATCGTCATGTTCTGTACTTTACGCATGGCTAACTACCCCCTCTTTTAATTAAACACCTAAACAACTCACTTATTGAAAGCGACATCTAGTAGATGCCGCTTTTATAAATGAATGAATCCATTATCTATTAGATGGCTGCATCAATAGCGAAGCTCATTGACTCTAATACTTTATAAACCGCACGGGCCGTATCTAATGAAGTCAAACATGGAATATTATTTTCAACGGCTTCACGACGAATTAAGAATCCATCTGTAATACGATTCTTTTTACTTACCGAGAAAGTATTAATCACAAATTGAACTTGTTGCCCACGGATGACATCGAGAACTGTTTTTCCATCTTCTCCTATTTTAGCAATTGGGACGGCCTTGATTCCATTTTCTTGTAATAACTTACATGTTCCTTTCGTAGAAATCAATTCGTAACCAATCTCAGTTAATTGACGTGCGAGTTCAATCGACTCTTCTTTATCCTTATTTCCAATTGTAAATAAGATACGTCCATGGGATGGCATCTTCATTCCAGCAGCTACTAAAGCTTTATATAAAGCTTTTTCTAAAGTACGGTCTTTACCGATTGCTTCTCCCGTTGATTTCATCTCTGGTCCTAATGAAATATCAACTTTGCGTAATTTTGAGAATGAGAAGACCGGAGCTTTAACATAAACCCCATCAGAATGTGGATGATATCCTGTTTCATATCCTTGATCAATTAATGATTGTCCTAAAATCGCTTTTGTTGCAATGTTTGCCATCGGAACATTTGTAATTTTACTTAAAAAAGGAACTGTTCGTGATGAACGAGGATTTACTTCAAGTACAAAGACTTCTTCCTCCCTTGTCACAACAAACTGAATATTTAATAATCCAACAATTGTTAAGCCTCGTGCAATACGTGTTGTATAATCGATTAATTTATCCATCACCTCTTTTGATAATGTTTGTGGTGGATAAACAGCCATCGAATCTCCAGAGTGGACCCCAGCACGCTCAATATGTTCCATAATTCCAGGAATATACACGTTCTCTCCATCTGAAATCGCATCAACCTCAACCTCTTTACCTGTCAAATAACGATCAATTAAGATTGGGTTATCCCCATTTTCTTTTAGCGCCTCTTTCATGTAACGTTCAATTTCTATATCGTTATCGATAATTTCCATGGCACGTCCACCCAATACATAAGAAGGACGTAACAATACCGGATATCCGATGCGATTAGCAATTTCTTTTGCTCCCTCGACTGATTGACAAGTTGCTCCAAGTGGTTGAGGGACTTCTAAATCTTTTAATAATTTTTCAAATTGGTCACGATCTTCTGCCCGATCAATATTTTCTAAAGATGTTCCTAAGATTTTAACTCCGCGTTCTTGTAACTTCGATGCTAAGTTAATTGCTGTTTGTCCTCCAAACTGAACGATAACCCCTTCTGGTTGTTCTAAATCAATAACATGCATTACATCTTCAATTGTTAAAGGTTCAAAATAAAGTTTATCTGAAATAGAGAAATCGGTTGAAACCGTCTCGGGATTATTATTGATAATAATGGCTTCATATCCTGCTTGTTGAATCGCCATGACACAGTGTACTGTTGCATAGTCAAATTCTACCCCTTGACCGATACGAATAGGTCCTGATCCTAGTACAACAACACTTGGTTTTTCTGTACGTTTTGACTCATTAAATGTTTCATACGTTCCATAGTAGTAAGGTGTTTTTGATTCAAATTCTGCACTACATGTATCTACCATTTTATAGACTGGGATTAATGATTTTTCTTTTCGAAAGTTATACACTGCTAATTCAGTCGAGTTCCAGTAATTTGCGATGGTAATATCGGCAAACCCCATTTTTTTAGCTTGACGTAAAATTTCTAAATCCCATGGGTTCTCCTTAATAACTGACTCAAAGTCAATAATTCCTTTTAATTTTGTTAAGAAGAATAAATCAATTTTAGTCACTTGATGAATTTCTTCGATTGGTGTGTTTCGACGAATTAATTCACTAATCACAAATAATCGTTCATCATCTGCAAATTTTGCTCGATTCCATAACGTCTCATCTGATTCTTTCTTTAAAGATGCTAATTCAATATGATAAACCTTTGTTTCAAGTGAACGAACAGCCTTTAATAGTGATTCTTCAAAGTTACGCCCAATCGCCATAACCTCTCCTGTTGCCTTCATTTGAGTTCCTAAGCGACGATTAGCTGAGTTAAATTTATCGAATGGCCAACGTGGGATTTTAGCAACCACATAGTCTAATGCCGGTTCAAAGCAAGCATAAGAAACACCCGTCACCGGATTAATGATTTCATCTAATGTTAAACCAACGGCAATTTTTGCAGCAATTTTTGCAATTGGATATCCTGTTGCTTTTGAAGCTAAGGCCGATGAACGAGAAACACGTGGATTTACCTCAATCACATAGTAATTAAAACTATGTGGATCTAAAGCTAACTGAACGTTACATCCCCCTTCAATTCCTAAGGCGCGAATAATTGTTAATGAAACATCACGTAACATATGATACTCTCGGTCTGCTAATGTTTGAGAAGGTGCGACAACAATTGAATCCCCTGTATGAATTCCGACTGGGTCAAAGTTTTCCATGTTACAAACAACAATGGCATTATCATTTGCATCTCGCATCACTTCATATTCAATTTCTTTATACCCTGCAATAGATTTTTCAATTAGACATTGTGTTACTGGGGATAAGTTTAATCCATTTTCAACCGTTGTACGTAAGCCTGCTTCATCTTCAACGATACCACCTCCTGTTCCCCCTAAAGTAAATGCTGGTCGAACGATCAGTGGATAACCGATCTCGTTAGCAAAATGAACCGCCTCTTCAATCGTATTAACAATCACTGATTCAGGAATTGGCTGATTTAATTCAAACATCAACTCGCGGAACATATCACGATCTTCTGCTTTTTTAATGGCTCCTAAATCTGTTCCTAAAACTTCTACGCCACACTCCGCTAAAATTCCGTCTTCTGCTAATTCAACCACTAAGTTTAACCCTGTTTGTCCACCGAGTGATGGTAAAACTGCATCTGGACGCTCCTTACGAATAATTTTTCCTAAAAACTCTTTTGTTAAAGGTTCCATGTAAACTTTATCCGCCACTTCTGTATCTGTCATAATCGTTGCCGGATTTGAGTTAACTAAAATAACTTCATATCCTTCTTCTTTTAAAGACTGACACGCTTGTGTTCCGGCATAATCAAATTCAGCTGCTTGTCCTATAATAATTGGTCCTGAACCAATCACTAAAATGCGTTTAATATCTTGACGTTTTGGCATCGTTATTTCCTCCTAAATCTCTCTCATCCTAAAAATTATTTTAAATTAGCGATAAATCGGTCAAATAAATAGCTTGCATCGTCTGGTCCAGGTGAGGCTTCCGGATGGTATTGGACAGTAAATGCTTTATAATCTTTATGTTTTAATCCTTCAACTGTATTATCATTTAAGGCCACATGTGTCACCTCAAGTGGTGTCCCATTAATCGACTCACGGCAAACTTCATATCCATGGTTTTGAGATGTAATATGAACTTTATTTGTTGCTAAGTCTTTTACCGGATGATTACATCCGCGATGTCCAAACTTCATTTTCTTTGTATCCGCCCCATTTGCCAAAGCAAATAATTGATGTCCCAAACAGATTCCCATTAATGGATATTTCGCTTGAATCTCACGAATCATCGGTAACGCCTCAACTACATCTTTTGGATCCCCAGGTCCATTACTTAAAACAACGCCGTGAGGATTTAATTGTGAAATTTGTTCCGCTGTTGTATGAAACGGAACAACAATAACTTCACATCCTCGTGCCGTTAACTCACGAATAATTCCTTTTTTCGCCCCAAAGTCAACTAAAACAACGCGATGCCCTTTACCTGGTGCTGAATACACCATTTTTGTTGAAACATGCTCCACATGACGATTTAAAATCGGTGTTGCTTTTAACACTTCTAAAATTTCTTCATCACTTTTATTAATATCAGCAATCATTCCACGAATAGCCCCGTGTTCACGAATTTTAATCGTTAACGCTCGAGTATCGACATGACATAAACCTGGAACGCCTTTTACTTTTAATAACTCACTTAATGTCTTCGTTGAACGCCAGTTTGAAGGAACCTCACAGTACTCTTTTACAATTAAGGCTGACGCTGATGGAGCAAAAGACTCAAAGTCTTGATCATTAATTCCATAATTCCCAATTAAGGGATAGGTCATTGTGACCATCTGTCCAAAATATGAAGGATCAGACAAAATCTCCTGATAACCTGTCATCCCCGTATTGAACACGACTTCTCCTATCATTTCATCAAGACAACCAAAAGCTGTTCCTAAAAATACTGTTCCATCTTCTAATACCAATTTACGATCATACATCTTTTCATCCTCCTATTAATCCATCTTTCCCTCTTGATAAACAATGTTTCCATCAACTAATGTCATAACCGGCCATCCCGCTACACGATATCCGTTAAAGGGTGTATTTTTTCCTTTTGATAAAAACTGGGTTGAATCAATTTCCATCTCTTTATCTAGGTCAATAATCGTAAGATCTGCAACCGCTCCTACTTCTAATTTTCCATAAGGTAAGTTAAATAGTTGGGCCGGTTTTGTACTCATACAGTCGATTAACTGCTTTAAAGTCATCCTTTTTGTTTTAACAAACAGTGTATACATTAAAGGAAAAGCCGTCTCTAATCCAACAATTCCAAAAGGTGCCGTTTCAATGTCTCGTGCCTTTTCATCCTCATGATGTGGGGCGTGATCTGTGGCAATCACATCAATCGTTCCATCGAGTAACCCCTCAATGCAAGCTAAGCGATCCTCTTTTGAACGTAAGGGAGGATTCATTTTAAAGTTCGTATCATCATCCTTAATATCCATATCACAAAGGACTAAGTGGTGTGGTGAAACTTCGGCTGTTACATGGATTCCTTGTGCTTTAGCAAAGCGAACTAATTCAACACTCTCTTTTGTACTAATATGACAAATATGATAATGTACGCCTGTTGCTTGCGCCAACATAATATCACGTGCAATTTGTGCGGATTCACTAACTGATAAAATTCCGCGGTGCCCCTTTGCCTTAGCATATTCCCCATCGTGTAAATATCCACCAAATAGTAAACTATCATCCTCACAGTGAGCAACGATTGGTTTATCCACAGCCTTCGCACGTTTCATCGCTTGATACATGACGCCAGCCTCTTGAATCCCACGCCCATCGTCTGAGAACCCTAAAATTCTTGTCCCGGCTAGTGCTTCAACATCAACAATTTCTTCTCCTCGCTCACCTATTGTAATAGCTGCATAAGGAAAGACACGAACTTTTGCTGATTGCTTTAATAAGTCATTAATGTACGCCACATTCTCTAATGAATCTGGTACAGGAATCGTGTTAGCCATCGCCGCAATGGTTGTGTAACCTCCGCGCGCTGCTGCCTTTGTTCCTGTTTCAATGGTTTCTTTTCGTTCATACCCTGGTTCTCTTAAGTGAACATGAACATCAATTAACCCCGAAGAGACAAGACATCCATCTAAGTCATAAACCGTTGCCTCATCACATTCAATCCCTGGCTCCATCTTTAAAATTCTTCCCTCTTTAATTAAAAAATCACACATCATCAGTTCATTCATTTCATTAACAAAACGCCCATTTTTTAAAAGAATCATAATCGACACTCCCTACTCCATTTCATTTCTTCATAGTATTTGGCCTTACTATTATTCAGTTGAATTTTAAAACTTTGCTCTCTCTTATTACCCTTTTAGTGCCCGTTGTAAACAAGCCATTCTAATAAACACACCATTACTCATTTGTTTAAAAATTCGACTTCTCTGACATTCCACAACTTCATCCGCAATTTCAACTCCTCGATTAAATGGAGCTGGATGCATAATAATTGCTCCTTTTTTCATCCGTTGTTCCCGGTCCACCGTTAGCCCATATTTTTGATGATAGGCCTCTTTTGTTAAAATCATTGTTCCATCATGGCGTTCATGTTGCACACGAAGTAACATCATAATATCCATATCTTCTAAAACTTCATCTAACTCTTCCCACTCATATCCATCCTCTTGAAATTGTTCTGGAGCAACCAAATGAACCTCCATCCCAAGTCGTGTCATGACTTCAATATTTGTATGTGCAACTCGAGAATGAGCTACATCACCGACAATCGCAATTTTTAACCCATCGAAACGATGATATTCTTGATAAATGGTCAATAAATCAAGGAGTGATTGAGTTGGATGATTCCCACTTCCATCTCCACCATTTAAAATTGGAATTTTTAGATTCCCAACTAACTCTTCAAAGTAATTATTTTGTGAATGGCGAATAACTACTGCATCTACTCCAATCGCTTCAAACGTCTTAACTGTATCGTATAACGTTTCTCCCTTTTGAACACTTGAAGCCTGTGCATTAAAATCTAAGGTTTTTAATCCTAACTTTTGTTCTGCCATTAAAAAAGAATACTGTGTCCGCGTACTCGGTTCAAAGAAAAGATTAGCAACTACACCGCCATTAATCATTGGGATTTCCTTCCCATTAGCGAGATGATTTGCGAATTCTATTATTTCTAAAATTTCATCAGTTGTAAGATCGGATAGACGTGTTAAATGGTTAATTTGACCCAATTTCATCACCTGTTTTCATTATTTTACATTTTAACCTATATTTCTCATAGAAAATGGTTATAAAAAAATCAGCATAAAAGCTGACCCTTTTATAGGCGTCTTAAATAGACACCATTTTTTCCTTTTTTGTCACCTGTTCTAACTCTTTTTCATCAATTATTTCTAATTCAGTTTTATGAGATCGTTGTCCGTAAGAAGCCTCTTTATCAGGTAAGATTAAGTGCAGAATCACACCAATGATTGCAGATAATGCCATCCCTGATAAGGTAATCTTTCCAACATTAATGGTTAATCCTCCAATTCCTACGATTAAGATAACTGCACCAATGATAAGATTGCGTTGGCGTCCAAAATCAATCTGATTATTAATTAAAACGCGAACTCCCGATGAAGCAATAACTCCAAATAGAAGAATACTTACACCACCCATCACGGCACCCGGAATGGTCTGAACTAATGCGGTAAACTTTCCGATAAATCCTAAACAAAAGGCTGTAACTGCTGCTCCTCCAATAACCCACACAGAAGCAACCTTCGTCAACCCAATAACCCCTGTATTTTCACCATAGGTTGTATTGGCTGGCCCTCCAATGAATCCGGCACAGAATGTCGCCACTCCATCCCCAATCAATGTACGGTGCAACCCTGGATTTTTCGTTAAATCACGTCCAATAATTGATCCTAAAACAAGATGATCTCCAATATGTTCTGTAATTGTTACAATTGCAACCGGAATCATAATTGATGCAACTTCTAAATTAAACACCGGTTTCGAATGTAAGAAAGCAAACGATGGAACCTCAAAGAAATTTGCCTGCCCAACCGCGGTAAAGTCAACTAAGCCAAACAGGATTGAAAATAAGTAACCCACCACGATTCCACTAAAAATCGGAAGCAATTGAAGCAATCCCTTCGTATACGCTGAAACTAAGACAGCCATTAATAATGTAATTAAGGCAACTAGAATATGTTCAGAAGCCATGTTCACAGCTGTACCTGCTAAACTTAATCCAATAACCATAATAGTTGGTCCAATAACAACCGGTGGCAACAATTTATTTAACCAGTCTGTTCCTATACATTTAATAATAAGGGCAATCACTAAGTAAACAATGCCAACCATCATTAACCCGCCCATCACAGCACCATAATTAGCTCCATCGATGATTTCACCTTGTGCATTTAACGATGCACCTAATGCTAGGGCCGAGGTGATTGGTGCAATATAAGCGAAGGACGATCCCAAATAAACTGGGGATTTTCCCTTTGTTACAAATAAATAAAACATTGTCCCAATTCCTGACGAGATTAAAGCTAAACTTACCGGTAATCCGGTCAACATTGGAACAAGAACGGTTGAACCAAACATTGCTAACACATGTTGAAGGCTTAAGGCCATCCAATGCAAGGTCTTTGGTTTTTCATGAACATCTAAAACCAGTTTCTTATCCATTTACTATACCTCCTAAGATAATCGATATGACAAACTTAAAATTTGTCCGATCCCCCGTTTAACAAAATAAAAAAACCTCTTTTAGCTTTATTAAATAGGCTAAAAGAGGATACACGAATTCCCTAGTTAGGTAATAGGTTCTATTATCTTTTAAACGTGTTCTTCTCAGCCTCACGGGACCGAATTAAAGCTTTCACAAATATTATAGAAGATTAGGAAATAAAAGTCAATGTCTCTTCTTGTAGAAATTTCAATTTTTTATTTTTATTACCGGTTTCTTACAAATCAATTCTCCTACTTTCTTAAGAAGAATCTCTAACTCTCGCCATTCCACTCATCAAGAAATTGTTCTATAAATTTTTCCATAAACTGATGACGTTTATCCGCAAATTTTCTCGCTGCGGGAGTGTTCATTAGATCTTTTAATTTAAATAATTTCTCGTAAAAGTGATTAATAACTGTCCCCTTATGATTGCGATAAGCCTCCTCATTCTCAAAATCCATAATCGATAATTGCTCATCATACATCTTTATTCCTTTAGCCCCACCATACATGAAAGTCCTTCCAATCCCTATAGCCCCAATCGCATCTAAACGATCTGCATCTTGAACAATTTGCGCCTCTAGGCTCGTAAGTTTCGTTGAGTTCCCCCCTTTAAAGGAAATATTCTTAATGATATATTGAATGGAATCTAACTCTTCTTGACTACACCCACTTTCTTTTAAAAAGAGCAGTAATTTTTCCTCCTGTTTTTTAACCTGCTTAAATAATTTTGGATCAATAACATCGTGCACGAGGGCGGAAATTAAAATAATTCGTTCGTTTCCGCCCTCCACATTTAAAATCATACGTGCATTTTGATAAACTCTAAGCGCATGGTCAAGGCTATGTCCACTCGTATCTTGGCAAAGTTCCTTCTCTAAAAATGAAATAATTTTAGGATAAATAGCTTCCATTCTGACACTCCCGTTCTTTGCAAATTTCTTTTTCATTATATCAACAATGCTTCCAATTATCTTTAATGAAAACAAATAAATACTGATTCTGTCGATGCAGAAAGAGAATAAAACTACAAAAAGAGGCATCATAGCCTCTTTTATATATAATAAGGATAAAAATCTACAAACAATTATTAATAACTAATAATAATGAACGGTAATTCGGAATCATGTTATCCTCACCTAAGAATGTTAAAAAGTGGGCAAGTACTGGTTTACAGTGAGATAATACTGGCTGCTCTAATTGTTCAGGTAGGACATTTAAACAGATATCTTTTACCGCATCACCCGTCCACTCGCTAGGAATTTGATTTCGAATCGTATACATCGCTAAAACAAAAGTCTGCGTGATTAATCGATATTGCATTTTTGCCTGCTCATCTAAATCATTTAACTTATCTTGAAGCGTTAGTGTATCTGTAATCTGATCAGCGAATGAAACTAACTTATCAACATCACTTTGTTCACTTTCAATTGCTTTTACATTCGAAGAGGTCGCATTTTGTAATTCTTCAAATATATATTCTGCGAACTCATGAGCACGAGCAACATGAGAATCAATAGATAATTTGACATCAATCTGTTTACAGATATCTTCTAAAAGAGCATAAGTATCTTCATCCTCAGCAACAATCTCACAAGGTCTAATTTTTAATTCAAGAAATTGTTTTGCCAACTCATTAACGGTGTCCGATAAATATAAAGCCGCCGTTTCTTGAACATCCAAGTAGAATAATTGCCCCTCTTCCGAATCAACTAGGGCAGTGACTAACATAAAAAACGGCTGTCCGGATCCAACTTCAACAACAGGATTTGGTAAATAAAACTGAATAGCTTCCAATGTGATAAGTAGCTTAGGAAGTTTTTTAAGTCGATATGCCAACAAATCGTTTTGAAAAATAGTCATTTTAGGAGCAGGAGATTTTTTATATAGATTAGAATCCACAAAAGTTCCTTGCCATCCCTCTTCCTCAGTATAATATCTCATATAATATTTACTATCATACACTTCAGGCACCTGTAAATTATTCGTCAATTCCAAACGAGCAACCTCAACTGCCTGCTCTAGTGCCTTAGTTAAAAACCGGCATTGCCAAGAGTCGGTTAAATACCATGAATAAATTCCCGGATGATGATAACGAAATTGTGGACATTTCGTTTCCTCTTTTAATTGATAGCCTAAGAATTCTGCCTGCTCCTCATCATGTTCCGTTAACATTGTATAATCTACAAAATTGGCCACCAAGCAGTTCTTCTTCACTTCCGCCTTCATAAAAATATGATCCATATAAGCAAGACTTGCCTTATCATATAAATATCGATAAGATTGATAACCCGATTCTCCTAAGTAAACAGATAAAGAGAAATACTCCCCCATCATCCCCATGATACTGCAAAATCCGTCTATCTCTCTTTCGTTATCATGCACGATAAACACTTGAGAGGCGTACATCCATTTCCATGGTTGTAATTTTTTAAAAGCGATTGCCGCTTCATACAATCTATGTAACTCAAAATTCGTAGCGATCCCCATGATAATCCATCCCCTCTACTTCCATTTTAACCCTTTCTACTTAAATAATATGTCATTAGATAGAGAATCATGTTAAATTTAAACAAATTCACTTTTAAACTGAATTTCACATAATTTTTATTGAATTAAGCGTTATTTTCACTTATAATACCCTTATTGTAAGTATTTTATAGTATTATCTAGTTTATAATATTGTTTATATGTCTACGATTTAGCAATATACAAATTACACATTAGGGGAAAGAAGGAATTTTAATTGAAAAAGAAGTTAAGTTTAGTCGTATGTTTTGTATTAGTCGCTGGACTACTATCGGGTTGCGCTGTTTCATCTGAACCAATTACAGCAGAAACAGCATCAGGATTATGGGATAAAGTATTTGTCTTACCACTTGCAAGCTTTATTACCTTATTATATAAATTACTATCTAACAATTTAGGATTTGCCATTATTTTAGCGACTGCGATTGTTCGTTCGGTTTTAATGCCAATTTACGCGAAATCAAATAAATCGATGGCGGTTATGCAAGAAATTCAACCACAAATGCAACGCCTTCAAAAAAAATATGAAAATAAAAAAGATCAAGCTTCACAAGCAAAAATGCAACAAGAGATGATGGCACTTTATAAAAAATATAATTATAATCCGATGATGGGATGTTTACTACCGTTTTTACAATTACCTATCTTCATGGCCTTCTATCAAGCTATTTCTCGTCATCCATTAATTAAAGATGCAGCGGCTGCTGAATTCTTTGGAATTAACTTAGGAGCTACTGGAACAATACCAAATTACGTGTTAGCCTTTGTCGTTGCAGGATTAACTGTTTACTCACAACGTTTAATGAATAAAAATATGACTGCTAGTATGAATGGTCAACAAAATCAAACAAATAACATGATGATGAAAATTATGACTTATTACTTCCCATTTGCCATGTTCTCAATTACAATCGGAACACCATTTGCCTTCGGATTATATTTCTTAACAGGTTCAATCATGACGATTATCCAATCTTTAATTTTTAAACGTCCGAAATCAAAAAAATAAAAAAAGATATCCTGCTTTGCAGGATATCTTTTTTTATAAGTAATATTTTCGAATGCATTGTTCTAAAACTTGATAATTAGGATTTTTTTCAGCTTCACCTACAACATTTAAATAGTGTATCAACACTTCCGGGACTAATACTAGTTCTTCTTTTGTTAATAAGTTAGGTAAAATTTCCTTACAAGCACGCTCAACACTGTTTAAACTCCAATGAGATGGAAGTTCATGAAAATGCCCTAACATTACAACATGGAATAACTCTATAATACTTTCAAATTGGACTTTAGCTCCCTCTGATAACCATCCACTTAATGAATCACTAGACAATATATATCGACATATTTCTTTACTCGTCGATAAAACTAACTCGATTTCATTTTCTATCCCTTCCTCCTCTGCAATAAATTCAGACATTTGTTGCTCGATAGCCATTAACTCATTAATAAAGGAATTAGCTGCTTCTAATTCCGGTACCTTTATTAACGGAACCTTTATTTGATTTGAAAAATCCTTAAAATTCCTGATAATTTCCTCACAATCAGTTACCAATTGTTTGGGTCTAAACCCTAAATCATTTCGTAAAGTTACAGCAAACTTAGATAAAATTTCTTCCTGACTTTTAGGAGTCGGCGAAGACATTTCAACAAAAACTAATTGCTTTGTTTCTTGCTCCAAAATAGCCGTAATCATTGGGTAATACGCCCGAGAATGCTCTGTTTCCTCAACCGCACGCGGCATTAAAAATTGCGCAATCTCAAATATCATCTCGGTCTGTGGAAGTTTAAAAACACGATACGCTTCTAGCTCATTTTTATACGCGATACCTTCCTCTTTCAGTTGCTCTAAAAATATCGAAAGAGAAACTTTCAACGTTTTCCACTGACCTAAGTCATCCTGTAATCTCATGAGCGTTTGATCCTCATTTAATAAAAAGGAAGGCGTCTCTTTCATTAATTTAACTAATTCATAAATTTGGCTTAAAACCTCTGATAAAAAATTAACTTTCCATCCTTGGTGTAACTCCTCATCTATGAAACCAAATTGGCAATCATAAAATTTAATTTCCTCTTGATTAAACACTACAGATAAACATGTTTCTCTTGAAAAATGAGGGCCCAATACGTCTTGTAAAGGCTCTATACTATCTAAATCAAGCATTTCAATATAATGGCGAAGTCCCTCTAATCCTAAATATACTTTCAATTCCATTTCATTTCGTTTATTTTCCTGCATACAACAAAATCCCATTAAAGGCGTTTGAGATTCCTTCACGACAAATAACTGAGATTCCGTCATCCATTCCCATGGCTTCAATTGTTTTAATCTACCTGCTATATCTTGTAAAGAATTCATTTCTAATTTAGTTGCTTCCATCCCAATCCTTCCCTCCATATCATTTTCTGTATTATGGTATAATTAATCATTTTTTACACATCCTATATAAAATATTGAGAATTTTAATAATCCATAAAACTATTTACTGAGCTAATAATTTAAGTTTTTTCCTCAAATAAGACAATATTTTTACAAAAAACACTCATTAATTTTGTTTATTCTTATCCATCTAAAAAAATAATGGCACCCATAAAAATAACACTAAAATAAAAGAGCGTCTTTCTTGTGAAATTGTTAATTTTCAGGTATTTTATAGATGTAAGGTGAATAATTTTTTCACAAACAAAAATTTATTTGTTTCATTATTACAGTAAAATATTGGAGGGAGTTTATGATTCAACGTGTTAGATTAAAAAATGATCTCTACTGGTTAGGAATTTTAGATCCTAATTTAGACGTATTTGATATTATTATGGAAACAAAATATGGCACAACTTATAACTCTTACTTAGTTCAAACTACAGAGGGGTCTATTTTAGTTGAAACAGTAAAAGAAAAATTCTTTGATACCTACTTACAAAAAATTAAAGATACTATCGGTGATTTAAGTCAAATTAAGTACATCATTACAAATCATACAGAGCCTGATCACGCTGGATCTATTGGTCGACTCATTAGTCAAATTCCTAATCTAACGGTGCTTGGATCTAAAACAGCCATTAGTTATTTAAAAGATATTTTAAATATAGACTTTAAGTATCAAACAACCGAGGAGCTTAAAAGCTTTACATTAGGAAATAAAACATTTGAGTTTATTAAGGCGCCTTTCTTACACTGGCCTGATTCTATTTACACCTATATGCCAAACGATCAAGTCTTATTTACATGCGATTCGTTTGGATCTCACTATAGCCCTAAATCAGGTATTAAATTATCACAAGTCCCTCATTCAGAGGAAGTAGCCTATCAGGATGCTCTACTTTACTACTATACAGCTATTTTCTCGCCTTTTAAACCATATGTTATTAAGGCAATTGATAAAATTAAAAATTTAAAACTAGAGATGATCTGTACGGGACATGGGCCTGTCCTTGATACAAGAATAGATGAAATTATTGCAACCTACCTCAAGTGGTCAACTCCATTACCAAAAAGGGAAACTAAAAAAGTAGTTGTTCCCTACGTTTCTGCTTACGGATATACCGGTGAATTAGCTGAGGCAATCATGAAAGGAATTCATGAAGTCGATCACTCTATCGAGGTTATCCCCTACAATCTTGACTTATTGAATTATCCACAGAAAAAGGATGAAATCCTCAATCATTTTGCTGATGCCGATGGTATCCTATTCGGAACATGTACCATTAATGGAGATGCATTACCAATTATTTGGGATTTGTCTATTAACTTAAACCCTATCGTACATGGAGGAAAAACCGTATCTGCTTTCGGTTCCTACGGTTGGAGTGGAGAAGGTGTGGACAATATCATGGATCGTTTAAGCCAACTTCGCATGAAAGTGATTGATGGATTTAAAATTAAATTCCGTGCTTCGCAAAGGGAGACAGAAGAAGCTATTGAATTTGGTAAACTCTTTGCTAATTGTCTCCTCACGGGAACGGTTCCCAAACGAAAAAAGGAGTCCTCGACTTCGCTTAGCGCTGAAGAGTTAAATCCAAGTGGTAAAGTTGTATTATGGCGTTGTATCATCTGTGGAGAAATTTATCCGGGAGTATTACCTCCTGAAGTTTGCCCTGCTTGTGGGGTCGGATCTGATTTATTCGAACTCTATGAAGAAGAGATCATTAATTTCAAATCAACAAAAGATGAAAAATTTGTTATCGTCGGTGGCGGTGTCGCTGCTATGACAGCAGCTCAAACGATTCGTCAACGTAATGAGATTGCTTCCATTACAATGATTAGTTCAGAATCAAACTATCCTTACTATCGTCCCTCTTTATCTGATTTAATCGTACACGACCTTACAGAAGATGAGTTTAACTTAAATGCTAAAGAGTGGTATTCGAACAATAATATTAATCTCTTACTTAACTCAACTGTCACACAATTAAATTCTGATCACTGCACATTAACCCTTGAAAATGGCGAAACTATCGCTTATGATAAATTAATTTTAGCAACAGGTTCCTCAAATTTTATTCCACCCATTAAAAATTCTGATACCTTAGGCGTATTTTCTATTAAATATAAATCAGATGCTCTGGCTTTACGTCACTATGCACAAGGAAAAAAATCAGCCGTGGTTATCGGTGGAGGAGTATTAGGATTAGAAGCGGCAGACGCTCTCCAAGAATTAGGCTTAAATGTGACGATTGTTGAGGTTAATGATCGCCTCATGAAAGCACAATTAGATACTAATGCTTCATATTTTCTCCAAAACATCCTCTCTAAAAAAGGCATTGAAATTCGAACAGAGGCGAATGTTGAAGAGATCCTTACGGATACCGAAAAAGCAATAGGTGTGAAATTAACTAACGAATTCATTCATGCCGACGTTATTGTGATTAGTGCCGGGGTTCGTGCCAATACACAACTAGCCACTCAAGCCAATTTAACAGTGAATCGTGGGATTATTGTAAATAATCAGATGCAAACATCAAATCCTAACATTTACGCTTGTGGAGATGTCGCCGAATTTGAGGGAGTCACTACAAATTTATGGTCTCCTGCAATTGAGCAAGCTAAAGTGGCTGGAAGTAATGCCGTTGGGGATACAAAAACATTCGCAAATGTATGTGAACCTTTATCTCTCGTCGCCTTTGATACTGAGATTTTCGCGATTGGTAAATCCCCCGCTAAAGATTTAGATACATTCCAAACACTTATTGACGAGAACCCTTCAACCGGGCATTTTAAAAAATTATACTTTGAAAATAATCAATTAATTTACGGAGTCTTATTCAAAGATATCTCTAAAGCAAGCGTCTTATTAAATGGCGTACGTCATAAAGAGGACTCCCAAACCGTTATCTCAAAACTTTACCGTTGAAAAAAGGTCCTTCCTTAGGAAGGACCTTTTAAATACACTGATTGCTATCTCTTATGAAATAAACGAAT
>DKYS01000058.1:32615-32750 GCA_002493395.1 Turicibacter sp. UBA7094
AATAAAACTCGTAGAATCTACACTTATAAATCGTTGTGTATTGCCTACGAGTTTTATTGTGCGCTCGCTCTAACACCCTAACAAATTCCGGTGTTGAACACTTTCTTCTAGCATGAGGGAATAGATTCATTAAAA
>DKYS01000059.1 GCA_002493395.1 Turicibacter sp. UBA7094
AAAATTAAAACACACGTCCCAATCATATTAAACAAACAATCCGTGCGAGAAAAATGCCCCTTTCCCCGTGGACGAGGTGCTGTCAGATTTTTAATAATCTGTCCGTTAATGATATCGGTTGGTACATTAAGGACTTTCATTAACACAAACACAAGCGTCACAAAAATAAAGGTCCCCAACCATCCTTGAATCGCTCCAATGATTAATGACCTCATCATTAAACCAACGACCTGAAAAATAATTATTTCTTCAGCCCATTCCATTTGAATCATCCCACTCAAAAAAGCGAGCGCTCCCCAAATAACAGGAATAATTTTTAACAACATCTCTAAACTTGCACGATATAGGGTATAAAACTCCTCACCTAAAAACTTCCTCATCAAATCCCCCCCCTTTCTTAATCAATATATGACAAAAGGTCAGAGATTATTAACCTCCTACCTTCTCAAATCTTCTCAATTAATTCCGGCTTCTTAAGATACATTTCATTCATAAGGAATAACAGATTGGTATAATTGTCGCATCAAAAGAGCAAAATAAGGTATATAAAAATAAAGAAGAGCCCCTGAAGTAGTCCCCGTCAAGTAGACAGTTAATAAAAGGCGAATTTATACGATATGAAGTCTATATTCAATAAGGCTCATGACGTATTTATTTTAAATTCATTTGGTGTTATACTGATAACTATAGTCTCATGCGATCTATCATTTATTTAGCATTTTTCAGATACCATCCAAAATAATCGTATAACTCAAAGGAGAAATAAACAAATGACAAAAAAATGGATTCGACCTCTATTTTGGATTTATTTTCTAATTTTAATAGATGTCATCGTGTTTAAGTTTTTTGGTAACGTTAATGACGTGATGAATAACATCATGATTAATAAACATTCAGTTGAAATAGATTCATCGTCATTAGTGAATCTTATTCCATTCCGGACTCTACTACAAGATATTACCTATTCTCCCGCTCATCTCTTGTTAAATGTTATTATTTTTATTCCGTTTGGTATTTTGTTCCCACTATCCTATCCACGTCATTCCAACTTTTTAACCTTTACCCTTATCGCTTTGCTAAGTATCTGTGGGATTGAGTTCATCCAACGCATCACCTATTTAGGAATTTTCGATATTGACGATATCCTCTTAAATCTTTTAGGATGTTTCATCGGATATATCGTCGTGCAGTTTCTAGTAAGACCCTTTCTCAAGTCCATTTGAACCTCCCACGACTAAAGTCACGAGTGTTCTTGCGCCCCTCATAAAAAGGAGTCGCGCCAAAATAACGCGCGACTCCTTTTCGTTATTTATTAAAGGTCAGAACGACTTTAAATAAATCTCCATCAATTTGGATATCCAAACTTCCGCCTTGAAGTTCAACAAAACTTTTAGAAATGGCGAGTCCTAATCCTGAACCTTCCGTATGGCGCGATTGATCGCCACGGACAAAGCGCTCCGTTAACTCTTGCGCACTCATACAAAGTTCATCTGCTGACATATTTTTAAACACAATTTGAACCACTTCTTGTTGATCCAAAATTTCAACGTAAGCTCGAGTTCCTGGCATCGCATATTTTGTCATATTTAAAATTAAATTATCAAAAATGCGGAATGTTCGCTCACTGTCTAACATTAAAAACACCTTATGTTCTGGAAATTGGCGACGCACCATTAAATTCGCCTCTTGGATTTTATCCTCAAGTTCGAGTAACGTTTGCTTCATTAACGACGTCACTTCCACTTTCTGAAGATTCATCGTAATATTTCCACTACTTGCCTTGCTCATTTCAAACAAGTCTTCAATCAATATCTTTAATCGCTGAGCTTTCTGATCGAGTGTTTGTAAATATTGGATACGTTTTTGGGGATCTAACGTCTCATCTTTTAATAAATCCGTGTACGTAATAATCGACGTTAACGGCGTTTTCAAATCATGTGAAACATTGGCAATCAAATCTGTCCTCATCTTTTGGCTTCGAACCTCTGCATCCACCGCCTTTTTAAACCCGCCTTGGATGGCTACAATTTCTTGTTTGAAGGCATTAAAAATGCCAAGATCTTGATTCATTTCAACATCTAAGTCTCCTTCAGCTAACGCCTCTGTTACCTTAAATAAAGTGGCATAGTTTTGTTGAATTTTAAGAAGATATTTACGCAGGAAGAAATACAATCCTACACTATAAATGACCACTCCTATTATTCCAAAAAACCAACCTAAACAACATAAAGAAACTAAAATCATTTGCGCTAAAATAAATAAGGCTAACTTTTTCGTATTTTCTTCTTTTAAATCAACTTCTGTCAACTGTTTCCCTTGACGATACATGAATCGTCCTAGACGATAACACCAACAATTTTGACGCATCGTTCGTTTTCCTCCTTGGACAATCAACTGTTTAAAATAAAGGATAGTCATAAAGGTGACTAAAAGAAGCGCAAACCATGAGCTTAGATTTTGAATAAATGATAAGTTCACCGTAAACTTTTCGGATAATTCAAGTAGGAGTGGCGGGTTAGAAATCGTAGGATAGATAAGATCGATCATCAATTCCCAATAAAAAGCAATTAAACAAATACCAATAATAATGACCATCTCAAGTGGCCATTTAAACCACCCTTTTATTAGTTTAAACTGACTCAAGCCGGCAAGCGGAATGAGTAAAGTAAATCCAGTAAGCAAAAGGACAACTATCGATTCATAAAATATACTAATCGTAGAAGTTGCATAATAACCACTCCCATAATCAAACCCGGCTGTACTCCCCTTAGGGATTCCATAAATAAACGTCATATTTTTAATGGGGGCTAGCTCAGAAGACATAAAATAAGGATTAGAAGTTTCCTTTAAACTCTCGTAGGCAAATTGTTGCGATGACTTCCCGCTTTCTCCATAAAAATAGGGAATGGACAATCTTCCAGTCGCATCATAATCTAAACGAATAAAATATTGATATTCTTTTTGAAGCTCCTTTAAGTCATTTTCACTTAATTCATTTAATAAGACAGCTAGGTTCTTGTCTTTATCCAACTCCTCGGTCGAAAAAGAAGGATTTTCAACGTCCTCATTCGCCTCCGACTCTGACTTAGTCTCCCGGACGATTGAATCCAATTCAGATAGATGATATTCCCCCCGAAGAGATCGTATTTCTCCTGAGATTATCTCAGATAATAAACACTCGATGACTTGTACTAATTGTTCTTCATTGAGTTGTTCAAACGAAACATCCGCCAACTCTCGCGCTAACTGGGGATTAATTGTTTTTAAGATGCGACGATAATCCACAGCAACTGTTGGATTAGAATATTCATTTCCGCCCTCCAAATAGGTTTCATCGAAATACTCCCATTCAATATCATTAGTCTCGATATAATACTCAAGTAAAGTTTCACACCATGCGCCTAAATTTCTTGAATTTCCCTTATCATCATAGAGATCTTTAGCTAGACCGATGAAATCATCATGTCTTTCCTCTAAAGCTTCAATATAAGTTAAATAATTTTTTATCGTGATTTGACTATACATATCATATTGATCGTAATATCCTTCTTGATTTTTCTTAACATAGGTTGCAATCTTTGGATAGGTTGCCATCATTCCCAACGAAAGTCCTAAGATCACAAAGAAGGATACAATTAAACAAAACCATTTATTGTTTTTCAATTTTGTAGCCAACGCCCCACACCACCTTTAAATATTTTGGTTTTTTTGGATTAATCTCAATCTTCTCTCGAATATTACGGATATGAACCATAATGGTATCCGTATTGACAGCCGTTTCATTCCAAATTCGTTCATAAATCTCCTCGGCCGGAAAAACGCGACCAGGATGCCTCATTAATAAATTTAGAATTTTATACTCGATAGGGGTTAATTTTACCAAACTCCCATCAACAGTGAACTCTTTTGTCTCCATATTTAACTCAAGTCCCCCAATTGTTAACACATTTTGTTGATTTTCGAGATTAATGGCTGAAAAACGCTGGTATCTTCTTAGTTGTGAATTAACACGGGCGAGTAACTCAAGTGGGCGAAAGGGTTTGGTCACATAGTCATCCGCCCCCATATTTAGCCCCATAATTTGATCAACTTCCTCTGATTTTGCGGATAACATAATGACTGGAAAATGATGTGTTTCTCTTAATTTCATTGTAAAAGTAATCCCATCCATCTTTGGCATCATCACATCAACAATCGCTAAATCAATGGATTGCGAGTATACCACTTCTAGTGCCTCGATACCATTTGAAGCCAGAGTCACTAAATAACCCTGATTCAATAAATACGCCTCAATCGCAACAGCAATCTCTTGTTCATCTTCAACAATTAAAATATGTGACTTTTTCATCCTATCCCTCTTCCTAACACAAACATGATCCTTTAATTATACCATTTTAAAGCTTTTCATCCCCCTTCTTTTTCCAAGGAATCCCCTCATGTCTGTTCATCACATTCAACTCATAACAAAATGATAACAAATAATTTTTAAGAAAAAGTAGCGATAAACCTAAAGAATTTCTAAAGAAAATAAAAAGAATTAATCGGTTTTAATCTTATAAAAAAATACCTCCGTGATAGACATTAAAGCGAAGTTATTAGCTTTAACGATAACTTCGCTTTTCTTTTTATGTCTACCTTGAAGGTACTTTTCACTATAAACCGGTAGGGGTTCTAGCTTAAACAATCATTGAGTTTATTTTTTAGATTTTAATGTTCGTGTACTGTTAATAACTGCCAACAAAGTCACACCGACATCAGCAAAGACAGCTGCCCACATGCTTGCTAATCCACAAGCCACCAATAACATCACTAATACTTTAACGCCTAGAGCAAAGATAATATTTTGATATAAAACGATGCGTGTCTGTCTCGCTTGATTAATCGCTTTACAAAGAGCCATTGGATCATCTTCCATTAATACGACATCAGCCGCTTCAATGGCAGCATCAGAACCAATACCTCCCATGGCCACCCCAATATCTGCACGGGCAAGAACAGGTGCATCATTCATTCCGTCACCCACAAATACAACATGTTTATCTTTTGACGTATTTTCTAAAAATGATTCTACATATTCAACTTTTTGACCAGGTAATAATTCAGCATGAACCTCATCAACTAAGAGCTCATTAGCCACTTTATTCGCGACACTAGAATGGTCTCCAGTTAGCATAACCACACGTTTTACCCCTTGTTGTTTTAATTTGACAATTGCCGCTTTAGCATTTTCCTTAATTTCATCGGAAATAACCATGTATCCGGCATAATCTCCATTCACTGCCATGTGAATAATCGTTCCAATTGTTTCAACCTCAACGCTTTGAATATGCGCTTGTTCCATTAATTTCTTATTTCCGATAAGAATCTGTTGATCATCCACCATTGCTTTAATTCCATGACCCGCTATCTCTTCATAAGATGTTATTCGTTTTGTATCTATCACCTGACCATACGCTTCAACAATGGATTTAGCAATAGGGTGTGTTGACTGACTCTCAGCGTAAGCGGCTAACTCTAAAAAGCGACGAGCCTCAAGGGTAAATGATTTCATTTCTGTTACTTTAAAAACGCCTTTCGTTAATGTTCCTGTTTTATCAAACACGACTGTTTCTACATGATTTAAAGCTTCTAAATAGTTCCCGCCTTTAATCAATACCCCTTGTTTCGATGCGCCACCAAGTCCGGCGAAGAAACCGAGCGGAATCGAAACGACTAATGCACATGGACAAGAAACGACTAAAAAGCTAAGGGCACGGTAAAGCCAAGTTGAGAAATCAGCACCCATCATCGTCGGAACAATTGCAAGTAAAACAGCTAGGCCGACAACAACTGGTGTATAAATGCGAGCAAATTTAGTAATAAATTTTTCTGTCTGGGCTTTTTTAGATGAGGCATTTTCAACTAATTCAAGAATACGAGCAACGGTCGATTCCCCTGCTACTTTCGTTACACGAACCGTAATCAACGCGTTCGTATTAATACAACCTGCTAAAATTTCATCTCCTACACGAACCAGTCTTGGAACAGACTCACCTGTTAAAGCAGACGTGTCTAAGTAACACTCTCCTTCCATTACTTCTCCATCCAGCGGAACTCGTTCTCCGGGTTTAACTATAATCCACTCCCCGATCAGAACCGACTCAGGTACAACTTCTTTAATTCCTGACTTCGTGACTAAGTTAGCATGATCTGCACGAATGTCTAATAAACTACTGATTGATTTTCGTGAGCGGTTCACTGCATAACCTTGGAAGATTTCCCCGATTTCATAAAACAACATAACAGCAATGGCCTCTGGATACTCCCCAATCGCAAACGCTCCAACCGTAGCAACCATCATTAAAAAATTCTCATCAAATATCTCTCCACGGAAAAGATTTCGAAGGGCAACTAATAAAACCTCTCCACCAATTAGTAAGTAACTCACGATATAAAGGGCAATTTCAACAGACTCTTCTAATCTAAAGACACTTACAATTAAAAAAATAATTGTTCCAAGTAATAACGCGATATTATCAACAAAAAGACGTTTAAAGATTGCCCCTTCTACTTGTGGCGATTGTTCACACGTTTCTTTACAACATCCTTTATGACAAGACGCCCCTACGGTTTCACCTGTTTTAACAATAACATCAGGCTCTAATTGATTTACAATTTTTTTGATGTTAACCATAACATCATCTTTATTTACAGATTCCTTGATTAAAACTTTTAATTGACGAGTTGAAAAGTTAAGGGTTGCTTCCTCAACATCATCTAAGTTATTAACCCGAGTTTCAATTTTATTCGCACAATTTGCACAATCCAATCCGACTAAAACTAATTTAAACGTACGGTTTGTTTCCATAAACATCCTCCTCCTACCTACATATGTGAACAATTATTCATATATTCATACTTCTAGTATATGCCTGAACCTCTGTCTTGTCAACGTAATTTACCAATAAAAGTTAATATTCATTTATCAATTAAAAATTCATATAACGAGATACATTTTAGTAAAAATCTATCGCATCCTTTGACATTTTTTGATATGATAAAAAAACCTATTATTTTAGAACAAGGAGGAATTTACCAATGAATGCATCACTCCAATCTGAATCCATTCCAAAATTATTATTAAAATACTGTATTCCGGCTATTATTAGTATGATGGTTGTCTCCTTATATAATACCGTCGATCGAATTTTTATCGGTCATATTAAAGACATTGGAAATCTTGCCCTCACAAGTTTAGGAACCGTCCTACCCTTTGTCACACTTATTTTAGCAAGCGAACTACTCATCACTTACGGTGTCATTGCCAATCTCTCCTTAAAGCTGGGAGAGAAAAAAATTCAGGAAGCAGAAAAATTTTTAAATCAAGTCCCATTCCTAGGACTTCTCATTAGTCTTTTACTCATTCTTATTTTTTCACTCTTTAAAATCCCCCTCTTAACTTTATTTGGAGCAACTTCAACAACGCTTCCGTTAGCGATCCAATATTTAGATATTATGATTATCGGTATTCCATTTTATATTATCGGATTCTCTCTTATGGCAAGCATCCGATCGGAGGGAAATCCCAAACGTGCCGCACTCATTTTAATCATAAGTTGTCTCATTAACGTGATTCTTGATCCAATTTTCATTTTCACCTTTAATTTAGGAATTAGCGGTGCTGCTATCGCAACTGTCCTCTCCTATCTCTTTGTATTTTTCTACGTTCTCTACTACTATACCCGTGGAAAATCGAATTTAAAATTAAAATATCCATTATTGAAGCCTCGCCTTTCATATATTATCCCTATTTTAGTTTTTGGACTTTCAACCTCTTTAGTTCAAATCATGACTGCACTTATTCAAATTTTATTTAATCAATCATTAACTCACTATGGAACGCCCTTCTCAATCGGTGCCTTTACGACGATTACAACTATTTCTAATCTAGTACTTATGCCTGCCATTGGAATCAACCAAGGATGCGTCCCTATTATCGGTTACAATTATGGCCAACGGAATTTTGACCGAGTCAAATCAACTTTCCTCTTAGGAACTGGTGCCTCAACCGTTATTTTCATCTTAGGATTTCTCCTCATCCAACTCATTCCCGAACAACTCGTTCATTTCTTCAATTCCGACGAAGAATTACTCACACAAACGGTTAACGGACTTCAATATTACCTATTCTCACTCCCGCTATGTGCCCTTGCGACAACGGCTCCTAACTTATTCCAAGCAGTCGGAAAATCAAAAGTTTCAATTGGATTAGTCGTGCTACGACAATTAATCTTACTCGTCCCTCTCCTTCTCATCCTCCCCCTATTTATCGGCCTCACAGGAGTCTGGCTTGCCCAACCTATTACTGATTTACTCGTTTCGCTTCTCTCTTTTTATTTAGTTAAGCGAGAGTTTAAGCATTATTAGAAAGTAACGCTGCTAGTTTTCAAACTAGCAGTTTTTTTTATGCCTAACGTTTCAAAAATTCCCTCGCACCTATCTACCATTTCCTTAATTTTTATCCAAATTTTTAAGATTAAAATGACTCGATTCGTGCACCCTATAAATAAAGAGAAAATAGCCGAACTGAGAAACCTCAACCCGTGTAATAACTGGTTATCCATTAGGCATCATCTATCTTTAATTTTTCCTGATTTAGATCCTTCCTCATAAAACGGAAACTCTTAGTCTCTCTTTTAACTTCTATTTTCAATCTAAAGAAAGAAGTCTATATTCTGCGAAGTTAATCCAACTTAAGGAGTTGTATGATAACATGTTTGATAAATTAAAAGTGAATAAAAAATATCTTAGCATCGGCTTGCTAACATTAATGATTGGCGTGATTTTAGTTTTTGTTTATCAACTTTCACGCCACGCTAGCGATATTTTCTTAACAATAAAAGTCATATTTATACACTTACTAACGGCACTTTCCCCTATTATTTATGCCTTTATTGTTTCTTATATTTTGTATCGTCCTCTCCGATTTCTAGAAAAATGGTGGTCAAAAGGATGGGTTAAATTTTTCAAAAAAACACCTAATCCTAAAAACGTTCGCCTCATTTGTCTTCTCCTCCTGGTTTTCTCATTGCTAGGAAGCATCGTCTTGTTAATTCAGGCCGTTGTTCCACCGCTTGTTCAAAGTCTATTAACGATTGGTGCTGATATTCCACACGTTCAAATGGTTTTAACGGAAAGTCTCTCAAAATTAGCCACTTACTTTAAATCTATTCCTATTACGGATGATCAAATTCATAAAGTTACGCTATATATCACCGGGATTTTAAGTGGATTTCTAAAAAAAATGTTTGCGTCTGGACCGGGGATGATTACAAATGTCGCAACGTTTTGTCTTAACTTATTTGCGACGCTCATTTTAACCTTTTATTTCCTAAAGGATAAAGAAACGATATTTGATGTCATTGACAAGGTTGCAACTATTACTTTAAACCCTTCAATCAAAATAAAGTTAAAACATTTTATTAATGACGTTCATCGAATATTTGGTGGATTTGTTCTAGGACAGATTCTTGATGCGTTACTTGTTGGAACGGCGTCTACGATTCTTCTTTTAATTATCGGTCATCCTTTTGCTTTATTAATCGGATTTATTGCTGGGGTGATGAATGTAATTCCTTATATTGGTCCAATGATTGGTGCTTCTTTGGCTATTATATTAGGACTCTTTACTAATATTAAATTAGGATTACTCGGCGCTGCTCTCCTGATTATTTATCAACAAATTGACGGGAATTTTATACAACCTAAAATTTTAGGTGACAGTACTGGATTAGCACCGGTGTGGATTTTTATCGCTATTTTAATTGGTGGGAACTACTTTGGAACGGTTGGAATGATTTTATCCGTCCCTGTCTTAGCTCTGATTAAACTATATATGTCAAGACGGCTCGTTAAAATCAAAAATCAAGCCTAATCTTATAATTTAGAAGCGATAAAATGATAACCCTTTCTTCAAACAACTTTCTATCCTCTACCAAGTGTTCTACCATTTATTTCTTATAGAACACGGGAATATGAACATTTTTATTTATTTTTTTCGCAGATTCCGTTATAATTATGGGTGAGGAAGATAAGAATAAGCAAGATTTGTGAAATTCTAAGTCCAATAAATTTAATAGTATAATGGAGGTAACAACATGCTAGTTTCTGCTAAAGATATGTTACAAAAAGCCTATGAAGGTAAATACGCTGTTGGTCAATTCAATATCAACAACTTAGAATGGACGAAAGCCATTTTATTAACTGCTCAAGAAAATAACTCACCAGTTATTTTAGGAGTTTCTGAAGGTGCTGCAAAATATATGTGCGGTTATGGAACAATCGTAGGTATGGTTAACGGAATGATGAAAGAATTAAACATCACTGTTCCTGTTGCTTTACACTTAGACCACGGAAGCTACCAAGGTGCTTTAGACGCTATGGCTGCTGGATTCTCTTCAATCATGTTCGATGGTTCTCACTACTCAATTGAAGAAAACATCGCTAAAACAACTGAATTAGTTAAATTAACTTCAGAAAAAGGTTTATCTTTAGAAGCTGAAGTTGGATCAATCGGTGGAGAAGAAGACGGTGTAATCGGTAAAGGTGAAGTTGCTGACCCAGCTGAATGTAAACAAATCGCTGACTTAGGAGTAACTATGTTAGCTGCTGGTATCGGAAACATCCACGGTAAATACCCTTCAAACTGGGCTGGATTAGCATTCGACGCTTTAGAAGCAATCAACAATTCAACTGGAAACACTCCATTAGTATTACACGGTGGAACAGGAATTCCTGAAGATATGATTAAAAAAGCAATCTCTTTAGGTGTTGCTAAAATCAACGTTAACACTGAATGCCAATTAGCATTCCAAGAAGCAACTCGTAAATACATCGAAGCTGGAAAAGATTTAGAAGGTAAAGGATTTGACCCTCGTAAATTATTAAACCCAGGATTCGAAGCTATCAAAGCAACTGTTAAAGAAAAAATGGAATTATTCGGATCAATTAACAAAGCTTAATTTCCTTCTTCTATCAAAAAAGTCTACCTTAGGTAGGCTTTTTTTTATTAAACACTACTTTACTAACTAATTCATTCCCCCCCTTCCTCTCTCTACTTTCAACAATTTAAAGATATAAAAGAAATTCTTTCAAAACTGAATAATTTTTTAAAAGTAGGATACAATAAGTTTGTGCTTATCACGAATATCCATTAAATGTATATTCATCCATTCATTATAATCTCTGTTTGAGATGAATAGTAAAATGTGGATTAACTTATTCATTATCGATGATTAAGTTAATCATTAATTTTAATTAGAAGAGGACGGTCATAAAGATGAAAAAAAAATTAACAGTACTTGCCTTATTAACAATTGTCACTTTAGTAAGTGCATGTAGTCAAAAAAACCAAGAAGAAACTCCTTCTCAAAATCCAACTACAGAAAACAAAGAAACTCAAGAATCACAAAATAATAATGTGGATGCTGTTACTAATCCATCACTTGTTACTGATGATAAATCATTAGAAATTGCTCGTGAAACAAGCTGGATCGTTGCTCTTCAAAACGATGTAACAGTAGATCATGATTTAGTATTCCAAGGTGGATTAAAAAAGGATGGTGTCGTTACTCCTCGATTAATCGCATTATATAATCAAGATGAAAATAAAGTTAAAACTGCCTCTTATACATTAACAGCACCTCGTGCCACTTTTAAAGAAGATGGTTCAGCTATTAAAGGTGGAACATTTAAAGGTGATGTATACGTTGAATGTAATGACTTTAAATTAATTGATGCTACGATTGATGGAAACGTATATTTTAAAGATCAAGCGGCAAAAGATAGTTTCCAATTAGATGATACTTCAAAAGTTACAGGTACCATGGAAATTCAATAAAAAGAGTAATAAAAAAGCTATCATTTAATGATAGCTTTTTTATTGCCCTTCTAAATATTGTTCTAAAATCCAACCGTTTTCGTAAATTTCAGTTGCAGCTTCAATCCCTACATAACGAATATGCCATGGTTCGTATTGATAACCTGTTTCAGATTCACGTCCTTCTAAATATCGAATAATATATCCAAATCGATGTGCATTTTCTTTTAACCAAATTCCTTCGGGCGTTTCACCAAACAAAATAGATAAATCTCCTCCTACACTGTCCGCCGTTACATCTATTGCTAATCCTGTTTGATGCTCGCTATGTCCTGCTCTTGCACTAAAACGATCAGCCGCCTCTTGCCCATTTTCCGAAACATATCGTTGATAAAGGGCTACTTGCGTATCATATGAGCGGTACCCACTTCGTGCTAAAAATTCGAGCCCTGCCTCTTCATGAGCTGCCATGAATAATTGTTCTAAATAAAAAGCAGCTTCCTCACGTAAATATACCGTTTGGTTTCGGTTTCCTCCAACCGTTAAAACGTTAGGTAAAACTAAATCACTTGGCTCATAACTAGGATCTAACGCATAGTTCTTATTAACTAATACAAGTGTCGCATCACCATTTGCAACAGTCACAACATTTTCATAAAATCCAGGTTTATCTTCTGGTTCACTAACTATCGACTGATTTTCATTCTCCTCTAATTCTTGCCTTTGCTCGTGTTCAACCGCTAAAGGCTCATCTAATAAAACTGGATCACTTTTACCTGAAATAGTCAAATAGTTACTTATACTGAAAACACTAACCATTAGTAGTAATCCTACAATAAATTTAAGTTTGACTTTTTTTTGTATTAATTGTGTCCATTTCATCGTTTCTTACCTACCCTGTCTATTGTTTTATCTCTTTTTAGTATATCACAAATTCATCCAAATAGTTTAAATTGTCGAAAGAATCAGACAATTACTGTATTAACTTTCGCCAGTTTAATAAGTATTTTCCTATTTAAGAACAAGATACTACTCCCCTTGTTTGCTTACTAGATCTTCCTTTGTTTCTGAAATCTCATCAGATGTTTCATTTGAAAAATTAGAAAGTAGTTGAATTAAATTAACCCCTGTTAATGATTCAACCACTTCGGGAACCTCTGTCATCATCTTCGTAATATTTTGAGTCACTCTAGCTGCTCCGTTTCCTCCACCATTATCAATAATGACCATTTTTTCCGTTTTTGCTAATGGCTCTGCAATATTTTTTGCTATTTCTGGTAACTTATCAACAATCATTTGAACCATCGCTGCCTCGTTATATTGTTTATAAGCTTCTGCTTTTTCACGAAGGGCTTCTGCCTCTGCCTTCATCGCTGATGCCGTTGCCTGACCTTTTAAACGGGTTGCCTCAGCCTCTGCCTGTCCTTTAATACGTATTGACTCTGCTTCCGCCTCAGCACTCTTAATAAGCGCATAGCGTTTAGCATCCGCCTCTTGTTGTTCTTTATATTTTTGGGCCTCTGCCACTTTTTTAACTGTTGCCTCAAGTTCTTTTTCCTGTTTAATTGCTTGTTGAACAGCAATCTCTGTTTGTCGCTGTTCTTCAAATAATTCCGTATTTTTCAAAGCTTCAATGACGCTCTTTTTAACTACATTTTGTTCGACTTCATAAGCATAGTCCGCTTTTGCTTGTGCTTTTTGCTCTTCTTCCTTATAAGATTGAACACGTAACTCTTTTTCCTTTTTAGCTAAGGCGATTTCAGTTTCTGCTTTTAATTGGGCCTCTGTTCCTAGTCGTCTAGCCTCAGAAGTTTTTTTCATTTTATCCCGCTCTGCTTCCGCCTCAGCAATGGCAGCATTTTTCTTAACCTCAGCAATTTGTTTAGCACCTAATGCCGTTAAATAACCTTTTGTATCATCAATATCACGAATCGTAAACGTTTTAATTTCAAGTCCCATCTTATCTAGATCGGCTTTCGCAACATTTTCCACCTCATTAGCAAACATCTCTCTATCCTTATAAATTTCTTCAATCGTCATTTTAGAGACAATCTCTCGAAGTTTTCCCTCTAACACATCCTGGACGGTCTCTTTAATCACATTAATCGTTTCTTTTTCACGTCCTGTATTAAATTGCTCAACAGCTAGTAAAACACTTTGAGAATCTGAATTAACCTTAATAATAGCAACTCCATCTGTATCAATAGGAACACCGTTACTATCCAGAGATTCATGTGTCTTAACTTCAACTTTGATATTCTCCAAAGATATTCGCGATGTCTGTTCTAAAAATGGAATAACAATTCCCCCGCTTCCGCTAATTACCCGGCGTTTTAATCCAGTCACAACGATTGCCTTATCTTGCGGCGCCTTTCTCCAAATAATTAACAAAAGAATAACAGCTCCAACAACAATTATAATTGGTAACATTTTAATCCCCCTCAATCTAAACTTTATCATTAATATATGACAGCATCTCCCTAGATAGAACAAAAACACCTTCATTTCTGGAATATTTTACACTTATCTCGATATTTCCCCTTCACCTCTTTGACTTTTTTAAATACAATCTTTATTTTTCTCGCGATAAGTATAAAACTCTTTCTTTTTTATAAAATACTATTTATTCCCCATTTTAAAATTTTGTTCTATCAAAATTACCGATTATTTTCTTTAACTAACACATTGACAATTGTTGATATTAGTCATATAATTTCATTATCTAATTATCTAGTTATTAAAACTAGATAACGTAGTTAGGAGGAATAAAAATGAGAAATTATATACGGGAACCGATTAATAGTTTAACTCATTTTATTGGCGCTATCTTATCTTGTATTGCCCTTATAGCCATGATTATAAAAGTATCTTTCACAGATTCTAGCTCTATGGAGTTAACGGCCGTTATTATTTTTGGTATCAGTATGATTTTACTGTATACAACATCTGCAACCTATCATATGGTCATCTCCTCTGAGAGCGTCCTCAACTTCTTACAACGCCTTGATCATAGTATGATTTTTATATTAATCGTAGGTTCCTACTCCCCTTTTTGTTTAATTGCTTTAAACAAAAAATTAGGCTTCACCTTATTTTCAGTTGTTACTGTTTGCGCTCTAATCGGAGTCATCTTTAAAATGGCATGGTTCAAATGTCCGCGTATGCTCTCAACTACTATTTATATCGTTATGGGGTGGCTCGCTATTTTTGTCTTTAAGCCTTTACTTCTTACTTTAAGCGGTAATGGACTCTTTCTCCTAATTTGCGGTGGATTACTTTACACAATCGGTGGACTTATTTATGCTTTCAAACCAAAATTCCCTTTATTTAAACACTGGGGATTTCATGAAATTTTTCATCTCTTTATTATGATGGGAAGCCTCTATCATTTTCTTTGTATCTATTTTTATGTTTTATAAATCTGAAATCGAGTAGGAGATAAATAATTAATTTATTCACCGTCCTCTCACACCACCGTACGTACGGTTCCGTATACGGCGGTTCAACTTAAGTCTGACGCAGTTTATAATATCTCTGTTCTAGACTTACTAAATTCATTGCTTGGAAGTATTTATTCCCTAGTGTTCGATGCAAGATTGGGCTACAGGCAACTCGCCAGTAGCCTTTTCTTGTGTTTCCCCATTCGTAGGCTTTCTGTTTGTCCACTCCTAGTTTGATTAGGTTCCTCCTTCTGGTTCTTGGGAGTTTCCATTGTTTCCATATACACATTCTTAATCGCCTTCTTATCCAACTATCTAGCCCTTTGAATTTTGACGGTGTTTCTGCTAATCCATAATAGTTACACCATCCATTGAGATATTGATTTAGTTTCTTAACTCTATCCTCCATCGACATTGGATTCCTTCTTGCCGTTAGTTTTCTGAGCTTTCCTTTCGCTCGCTTTATACTTTGGTCTGAGATCCTTATCTTTGGATTCTTACTATTTCTTGTAAAACTAAATCCTAGAAACTTCCGGTTCCATGGTCGATCATACGCTGATTTATTTTGGTTTACTTTTAATTTAAGTCTACTTTCAATAAATTCTGTCACGCCATCCATGATTCGCTTCGCCGCTTTTCTTGACTTCACATAAATGTTACAGTCATCTGCATATCTCACAAACTTCAACCTTCGTCGTTCTAGTTCCTTATCTAATTCGTCAAGCACAATGTTTAATAATACGGGCTAAGGGGACCTCCTTGTGGGGTCCCCTCTTCTGTCATGTGAATGATACCTCCAATCGCGACTCCGGATTGAAGATATCGACGAATGAGTTTTAGTCATATCTTGTCTTGGATTCTTTGAGCTAGTCTTGACATTAATCTGTCATGATTAACTTGATCAAAGAACTTCAGGTCAATATCAACTACCCATGTGTAACCTATTTCTATCAATCGTCGAGCGCTCCTAACGGCACTGTGACCCTGTTTACCAGGTCGAAAACCGTAGCTAGATTGTGAAAAGGTCGAATCATACATTCTTGTGAGCACTTGGGCAATGGCTTGTTGAATAAATCTATCAAGTACGGTTGGAATTCCTAATAATCGCATACCGCCGTCTGGTTTCGGGATTTCGACTCGACGTACCGGTTGCGGTTGATAAGTGCCTTCTAACAATGTTTGTTTTAGACTCAACCAGTTTTGGCTTAGATAAGGGCGTTATTCTCGTACACTCATTTCGTCAACGCCATGACTTCCCTTATTCTTTTCAACTCGTTTGATTGCTAGCTCCACATTATCGTTACTTAGAATATGATTCATCAACATATTGACGCTCCTTCTGCGTGAATTAGGTTCTTATTTGTGCTACTTCATACTCAACCCTCTTGTAGTCCCTCGTGTATTCATCACTACCTCCTACAAGTAAATGAGTTGTCTGTTTCATTGTATAAGGTAAACGCCTAAGTCTAATTCTTCTTAAGTTGTTCAGTCCTTCCTCGTTCACAAGTACGAGTACTATGACCTCGGCTGACTTCTGGTGACTCAATCATCTATCACTAGATGGGTTGCCAACGTCTTGGCATGTCATCCAGACCTCCCCGGGTAAGACTGTGGTCTTTCTCTCCATGCACCTGCCTCATTTACTAAACTATACCTTTGGTAGTAAGAACTTTGATTTGTTTAGCAATCTCATTCAATATAATTTAGCCTTATATGAGATTCGTGTTCCTCAGGTCGGAGATTTGCCGCCGACTTCTTTCAGATTCCACCTCGCGATGGACACCCTTGTCTTAAGCTAACCCCTACTACTACCTTCGAGGCTCGGGACTTTCACCCTAGAGACCACACCCATGCCGGGCACACTAAAAAAAGACTAATCCTACGGATTAGTCTTTAAATCTTTAAGAGGGATTTTTTTATTGATTAATCATCAAATTTTTCAGTACATCCTGCTTTTTTACACACGTCTTTAGGACGACGTCCATGATCCTGACGGTCACGTTCTTTCACAACTTCCGTTTTAGTAATATAGTTATGATGATAATGGTGATGTTCAACTTCTTTACATACAACTGGAATAATATGTTTTACACAATGATGAACATCTTTATCTGTTCTACAATATACAGTTGGCTCTACAACAACTTTACAACGGTGGTCGCATCCACAACCCATTTTTTGAGGTTTACGTTGTTCTTTACAACCACATTGTTCCATTGTTTTTTGAGGTTTACGTTGTTCTCGGCAACCACAACCTTTAAACTCTTCGAATTCATATTCTTCAACTTCATATTCTTGATCATCATAATCGAAATAGTTCTCTTCCATACCTTCTGAGTACCATGTCACTTCATCTTGCATACCTTGCATACGTGTATAATCATTTCTTTTCATATTTTCTTATCTCCTTTAATGTTAACTATATTTTTTCATTCATTACTATCTCTCATCTATAATTAGTTACCGTCTGATTGAATCAAATTCATTCAAGTTATGATGGATATCATCTTGGAGGACTAGTACATAAATATATCGATGATAATAGTATTGATTTCCGATTCTTGTTATAATGACTGGAATGTCACCTCTTAAGTAATCAAAATCATTGATCATAGGAACATGATTTTGGCTCGGCTCAAATTGACGAGAAGAGTTAAAAGTATTGGCTCTTTTCATTTGATTATTTCCATTATAAGAATTCCATCCTTTCACTGTATCTCCTCCTTTCGTTTTCCTTTGAGCTTTACAATATACTATATTAAAAAATCTACTTTTCGTTAGTATTTTATCCTATTTTGGAATGAAAAATAAAAATATCATCTTAGTCATTTAAATAACTAAGATGATATTTTATCTACTCTAGGCCACTTGCTATCACATATAATCGTTTATAGCCAAGTGCCCTTAATTGTTGAGCGACCTGTTTACTGCGATTTCCCTTTTGACAATAAATAATAATATCCTTTTCCTTATAAGACTCTAATTCCTTTAAATGCTCATTTAGTTCTACCATCGGAATATTAATCGCATATTCTAAGTGATATTGAAGATATTCCGCACGATTTCGCACGTCAATCAATAACGTATTCCTTGTATCCTTCACCATTTTCTCTGCTTCGGATTTTGATAGATATTTTATCGCACTCGAATCATCTACGGCATCTACTGTCATAGGTGATTGATAAAAAACATTAATTAAGGTAACGACTAATAAATAGATAGAAACTAATTTAACTATAGGTTTCAACTTTTTAAGCAACATAGTAATCACTCTCATTTCTAAGCGATATTATTAGTATTGAGGTAATCGTGTAAACTATTCTTATGAGGTGATACATTTTATTATAAAATGTCGTAAATTGCGATAAATTTAGATTTTCATCTAATCCTCTATTAAATTGATAAATCGCCACTAGAGTATAATTTTATTCCTAGGGCTAATACCAAAGCTCTCCTATAAAAAAATTCCCGAGAATTTATTTCCCGGGAATTTTTTATTTAATTAATTTTTAAAATAATGTTTGTAAATCGACAATTTGCTCATCATCATACAATTTGAATTTAAGTGGTGTAATCGTTATATATCCGTTCATAATTGATTTAACATCTGTATCTTCTGATTGATCAATATCTAAAATCGGTCCTGAAAGACGATGTCCTTCACCCTCCTCGACATAAACCTCATCATAACGACTAATTCCTACTGTTGTTATCTTAATTCCTTTAGGGTTATCTAGTCCTGGAAAGTTCACGTTAATCGTTGTATCGGGGCGTAATGTCTGTGATAATAGCTTCTCTAATATTTTAGGAAAATGTTTAGTCACAACATCAAAGTTTGCCTCTGTTGTTGAAATAGCTATAGCTGGATATCCGCATAGATTTGCTTCTATTGCCCCTGATACTGTTCCAGAATATAAAACATCAGTCCCGACATTACGTTCATCATTAATTCCGGATAACACCAAGTCTGGATTAATCTTTAAATGAGCCGTTGCATATTTGATACAATCTGCCGGGGTTCCATCAATGCTTAACGCTAACTTTGCCCCTTCAATCAATCCTGGATAAGATTTTAATGAACGTCGCATCGTAATTCCATGTCCTACCGCACTATTATTAACGTGTGGTGCCACTACGTATACGTCACCATAATTAGAAGCTAATTTTACTAAACAACTGATTCCTGGTGCAGAAATTCCATCATCATTTGTAATTAAAATTTTCATTTTATCCTCCTCTAATATTGAGATGCTAACTCATCTAAATCCTCAATCATTTGATCAACTGTTGCCCATGTATCCACACGAGCGCCGGCCGCTTGGACATGACCACCGCCACCATATTTTTTAGCAATTTCATTTACAGCTGCCCCACTTGATCGTAAGTTAACGCGAATAACTTCCGATTCTTTATCTTCCACAAAGAATGCCCAAATTTTTATTCCTTCAATATTAGCTAATGTATTAACCTGTGATGAAGCTGATGTTTCAGATATATTTAATTGCTTTAATAGTTGATCCGTTAACTTAACATAAGCAACCCCTTTTGCTGTCTCCTCAAAATTCAAGAGAATATACCCCTTAAAGCGAACCATCTCTTTAGACTGCGTATACATTTGTTCATATAACTCAACCATATCAAAATTATACTTTAATAACTCGGATGCGTATCTTAATGTCTGTGATGAAACCCCTCTAAATAAAAATCGTCCACTATCTGAAACAATTCCATTATATAAACAACGGGCCCCATTATCACTTATTTTTAGCTGGCATTCCATTAATAAATGAACAATCATTTCACAGGTTGAAGTGTAAGTTGTATCAATCCACTCAATGTCTGCAAACTCATCCGTAAATGGATGATGATCAATCTTAATTTTATAAGCTCCTAGTTTCCAACGCTCGTCCGAAATACGTGCAGCATTAGGCGTATCCGTAACAATAACAAGTGCCCCTTCATAAAGAGAATCTTCAATTTTATCAGTGACACCTACATAATGTAAATAATCTAATTCTTCGCCAACTACATAAACTTTTTTAGTCGGAAAAGTTGTTCTAATAATTTCGGATAATCCAAACGATGAACCGTAGGCATCACCATCTGGAATAACATGTCGGTGAATAATAATTGTGTCAAATTCTTCTATTTTATTTACAATTTGTTGACAAATAGTCATAATAACCCTCCTCTTTTTAAACAAATAAAAATAGGGATAGATATTCTACCCCTATTTTAGCTTATATTACTATTTTAAGGAATTCACAGCTTCTTCAATTGCTTGTTCTGGAGAAACTCCATTTAATACAACTGATTCAACTGCTTTTTCAGCTGCCATACGTACATTATATGAAGAATATGCATCTTTGTAGAATGATGGATCATAGAAGTAGTATTTAGCTTGTTCTGGTCCTACAATTTTTGTTTGATCATTTGATTCTACCACATAATTTTGATAAGCATCAGACGAAACAACTGATTCACGAATTGGAAGATATGATGTTTCAGTTGAGAATAATAAGTTTCCTTCATATGATGCTAAATATTTAGCAAATTCATATGCTGCATAAACTTCTTCTTTTGATTTATTTTGGTCAAATACAACAACATTCGTTCCTTGTTGGATAACTGCACCTGTTTTATCAGAAATTTGAGGCATTGGGGCAATACCTACCTCAAAATCAGCCGTTGCAATGTGAGAATATCCAGCAGTTGACCCTGTATACATATAAAGTAATTCACTCATAAATGGTCCTGATAAATATTTATCTTCACCTGGTAAACGCCAGTATCCAGCATCCACATTACGTTTTAATAACTCTAAAGCTTCTTTAGCAGCTTTAGCTCCATCTTCAGCAAATAAAATGTCACCTTGTGAGTTTGTGTATTCACCGCCATATTGTTGAACCATCGTGATAAAATAGTTAGCTGGTGCATCAATACCAAATGCCGTTTTTCCAGTTAATTCATGAATTTTAGCAGATACTTCTTCTACTTCATCCCAAGTAGTTGGAACTTTTAGACCATTCTCATCAAAGAACTTTTTATTGTAGTATAAAACTTCAGTTGATTTATTAAATGGTAGTGAATAGAACTTTCCACCTTCATATTGACTATTTTCTTCACGATAAGATTCAATGATATCATCGAAATCTTTAATTCCTACTGTTTCATCATTAATATATGGATCTAACTCAACTACTGATCCTGATTGTAAATATTCAGCCACCCAGTCAGGATAAGCTTGTGCAATTGCAGGGACAGATCCTGATTTTAATGCAGCCGTTGTTTTTGTTTTTAAATCTGTATACTGACCTTGGTAAACCGGTTTAACAGTAATATTCTTTTCGGCTCCAATCGTTGAGTTAAAGTTCTCAACTAATTTTTCTACAGCTTCTTGATTTGTTCCCGCCATTGCATGCCAGAATTCAATAGTTACTGGATTTTCAATGGTTGTAACAATTTCTGATTTTTCTTTTTCTGGTTGTTTATTATCCTTTGAGGAACATGCGACAAGGGATGTTAAACCAGCAGCAAGAGATAATGATAACATTAATTTCTTCACGGTTTAGACCTCCTATTCAATTTTCATTGAATGATTATTTATATGTATAAAGGAATTATCCTTTTATACCCGACCTTATCATTAGTAGAGGGCGGAGGAATTATCCTTTTAATCCTCCACGTGTAACCCCACTAATAATATATTTTTGTAAGAATAAGTAAATAATTGCAACTGGAATAATGATAATAGTTGCAGCAGCCATTTGTAAGTGAACCTGTGATCCAGACTCATTTGTAAAATGTGTTAATCCAATCGTCAACACACGCATTTTATCATTATTCGTAATTAATAATGGCCATAAGAATGCGTTCCAACTTGCGATGAAGTTTAAAATAGCAATAGTAACAATCGCACTAATCGTATTTGGAATCATAATTTTCCATAAATACTTCCAATCGCTACATCCGTCTATTTTTGCAGCTTTATATAACTGTTCTGGAATTTGCATAAAGTACTGTCTTAATAAGAAGATATAGAAGACATTCGCGATATATGGAATAATCAATCCTTGGAAGGTGTCAATCCATCCAAATGCCGATACGGTTTGATAATTTTGAATGATTAACATTTCTCCTGGAACCATCATCGTTGCTAATAATAATGTAAAGATTACATTACTTCCATAAAACTTATAACGTGTAAATGAAAAAGCAGCGAAAATGGTAACAAATAGAGTTAAAATAGTATTTCCTACTGAAGATATAACTGTATTTTTAAAGTAAACATCAAACGGTGCCATTTCCATCGCCGTTTTGTAGTTTTTAAATTGCGCCACCTCTGGAAAAATTTTAGGTGGAACAGAGATTGACTCAGCATAAGTTTTTAAAGATGTTAAAAGCATAAAGATAAACGGGAAAAGCATCACGACAGCCCCTAAAATGAGTGCCGTATAAATGAGTACTTTCGCCCAAACCGACGTAACTTTTTTTGTATTACTTTCCACTCTGTACACTCCCTATGTTCTTATTTATAGTGAACTAATTTTTTGCTTAACAACATTTGAATACCAGTAATAATTAAAATAATTATAAATAAAATAATTGATGCTGCTGCAGCCTTATGGACTTGAGAAGACCCATAAAACATATCGTAAATATAGTACACGACTGTCATACAGCTGTTAGCTGGACCTGGTTTTCCACCAAATAAAGCAAATACCTCATTATAAACTTTAAAGCTTGCAATAACAGATGTGATTGTTAAGAAAAAGACTGTTGGAGATAGAAGGGGTAACGTAATACGTGTGAAAACCTTCCATTTTGGAGTTCCATCAATTTGCGCTGCTTTATAATATTGTGGATCGATATTTTGTAGTCCCGATAGGAAAATAACAATTTTAAAAGCTAATCCACTCCAAATATTAAAGATAATTAACGCCCAAATGGCCATCTTAGGATCATTTAACCATTGGATGGGATCCACACCAAACATTCCTAAAAATTGATTGATATATCCAAAATCGCTATGGAATAACCAACTCCAAACAATCCCGATAGCAATTACTGAAGTAACGTATGGTAGGAAATAAATAGCTTGGAAAAATTTACTCGCTTTAATCCCTGAATTCAGAAGAAGAGCGATTGCTAGTGCAATAATCATCGACACTGGAACTGCAATAACAACTATTAAAAATGTATTCATTAAAGCTTTTTGGAAATTAGGATCTGTCAACACAAATTTAAATGTTGCTAATCCAAATCCACTTCCTTCATCTGTATAGTAATTATATCTTTCGTAAAATCCCATACGGAATGACATAATTAATGGATAAACCACGAAGATTAAGGTGATGACTAATGTCGGTAATAAATATAGATATCCTAAAAAGTTTTGCTTAATCGTCGTTTTCGTTGCATTTGAGAGATTGGTCTTATTTTTCATCTTATACACCTACCCTAAACGATGCCCTGAAGTTTTATCAAATAAATGAATAGCTTGTGGTTTTACCGCCAATCTTACCTTATCTGAAACTTTAACTCCATAATCTGAATCAATTAAACAACGAACTTTCTGTCCCTCGACATCAACCGTCATTAATGTATCACGTCCAATTACCTCTACCATCGTTACATTTGCTTGAATCCCTTCTGTTTCAGACAAACGCCATGATTCTGGACGAATACCAATAATAACTTCACCATTTGCCGCTTCCGCCTTACCTAAAATTGATGAACCAATCATGATTTGATTATTTTCAACTTTTCCATCTAAGAATCCCATTGGTGGAGTTCCCATAAATGAAGCTACGAATTGGTTAGCTGGTTTACGATACATCTCTTGTGGAGCCTCTTTTTGTTGTAATACTCCATCTTTCATTAAAACAATTGTATCGGTAATACTCATCGCTTCCTCTTGATCGTGAGTAACGAAAATTGTAGTAATACCAGTTTCTTGTTGAATACGACGAATTTCTTCACGAGTTTCTAAACGTAAACGTGCATCTAAGTTAGATAAAGGTTCGTCTAATAATAATACACGCGGTTTTTTAGCAATCGCACGAGCAATAGCGACACGCTGTTGTTGTCCCCCTGATAATTCTCCCGGTTTTCTATCCATTAAATGTCCGATTTGAACTAAATCAGCCATCTCTTGTGCTGTTTTTAATGCCTCAGCTTTAGGAACCTTTGCGTTTTCTAATGGGAACATAATATT
>DKYS01000018.1:0-219 GCA_002493395.1 Turicibacter sp. UBA7094
GTGTCACAAGAAGTTAGCATGAAGCTTAGTAATAAAAGGGTAATGGTAACAGGGATTAATTTCATTCTCTTTCGCATATAAAGAACTCCTTATTGATAAGTTAACCCTAATTTATCATGGAATTATTAAGAAAATGGGGCGAAAATTATTAAGATTTTATGAAGATGAATGAGAGCGATGAAAAGAGGGTTATAATAGGAAGATGATAGGAGGTTTTAT
>DKYS01000018.1:588-3101 GCA_002493395.1 Turicibacter sp. UBA7094
GATTCCGTTAGAAGAGCGAACAGATGAACCGATTGAGGAGTTTGAGTCCATTGTGTATTTGCCTTTTCTATTTGATTTAGGGACTTTTTCGGAAGGGGTTGTTTCTGATTCTAGGGAGGATCTTTTTTGTGAGATACATCGGAGCAAGTTCTCAAGTGAGGCCGAATTAAGATCCCGATTTCATTCCTTCACTAAGCAATGGCAACGTTTAGAGAAAGAGGCTCAGCGTGGGGCAATTTTTCGAATTTGGGTGAGTCAATCAGCGAATGATTTGTGTGGTCTTTATTTTCTTTGTTCGTTTTTAAAAGACTTTGATGTCAAAATATCAACGGTTAATCGCCCACCCTACTTGGTCAATCCTTTAGGAAGTCTAACTTGTTTTCGTCACTGGGATGAGGTAAGCGAAAATTACTTTCAGAGGCTTGTTCAGGGTGAGACGCCTTTATCGGACATAGAGATGAAAGTTTTTGCGATGATGTGGGATGATTTAAAAGCATACCCCTTACGGGTTTCTTTAGAAGGAAAAGTCATTGGAGTCTTTGAAGATTTTTATGATTCCCTTATTCGAGAACAATTGATTAACGGTCCTGTTTCTGTGAACCAACTCATCATGCGTCTTGTTTTAGAATATCAACTTTCCCTTCACGAGGGATGGTATGTGAAACGAATAAAAGAAATGATGACAAACGGAGCGTGTCAGATTGTGAATGAAGCCGATGATTTTGGGGAATGCGTGATTCAGTTAGCAGATGAATCTTAGGATTTAGACAGCCCTTTTATCTTTGGCCTAAAGTCAACGAACAGTTGATTTTATAAACTAAAGTCGATTATTATTCCATTGAGATTGGTAGGCAATCATCCTATAATAGGCTTAGGAAGTTAGGTGATGATGTGTCAGAAATAAAGATTGCAAAAATGATTACGAAACGGAGAAAAGAACGGAAAATGACGCAAGAAGACCTGGCTAACTATTTAGGTGTTTCTAAGGCGGCCATTTCTAAGTGGGAGACAGGTCAAAGCTATCCCGATTTGACGCTATTACCGATTATTGCATCCTATTTTAATATGAGCGTGGATGAACTCATTGGTTATGAACCGCAAATGGAAAAAAACGAGATTCGGTCGTTGTATCAAAAGTTATGTCATGATTTTACGACGCAACCTTTTGATGAAGTCATCACGACTTGTCAAGATATTGTTCGTCGTTACTATTCTTGTTATCCGTTGCTCTTTCAAATAGGCGTTTTAATGATTAATCACAGCATGTTAGACCCGAACCAGACACAGGCTATTAATGAGTGGGCACGGTCTTTATTTGAGCGTGTGAAAGTAAACAGTGAAGATGTTGACCTTGCCAAACAGGCCCAAACATTAGAAGCTTTAAGTTATATTTTGTTGAATCAACCAATAGAGGCGCTTGGTTTACTAGAAGGGTGTCGAAAGCCTAGTGCGACCGGCGAGATTTTACAGGCTCAGGCTTATCAAATGATCGGTGAACTAGATGAGGCGCAAAAATCAACCCAGATTGCACTTTATAAGGGATTGATGAGTATGATGGAGGCTTTTCCGATGATGCTGTCATTAAATGAGGGCCCAAAATTTGAAATGACGTTACAGAAGATGATGGAAGTTATCAAAACGTTTGATTTGGAGGAATTAAACCCTTATACTTTAATGTCAAATTATCTTTTAGTCGCAAAGAAATTTATCGTTATTAATAAGGAAGAACAGGCACTTGATTATTTAGAGGCGTATACGAAATTAGCAACATCCATCGGGTCTTCGTTTTATTTAAGAGCTTCTACTTTCTTTAATCAATTAGATCAATGGTATGAGACGTTAGATCTTGGAAAAATGGCGCCACGTAATGACTTGCTTATTAGACAATCGATTAAAGAGGCCCTTGTTGAGGAACCGATGTTTATGTCTTTACAAGAGAATGAGCGATTTATTCAATTAGTTAAACAGTTAGGGGAATGAAAATGTTAATCATGACGACACAAGACATACCAGGCAAAGAAATTTTAGAAGTGAAGGGGCTCGTTCGAGGAAGTACGGTGCGTTCTAAAAATATCGGAAAAGATATTGGTGCTGCGTTAAAAGGAGTCGTTGGTGGTGAACTAACAGGGTATAATGAAATGCTAACAGAGGCTCGCCAAATTGCAATTGGACGAATGGTTGAGGATGCAAAATCAAAAGGAGCAAATGCGATTGTTGGAATGCACCTCATGTCTTCATCTGTGATGAGCGGAGCAGCGGAAATGGTCGCCTATGGGACAGCAGTCATTATTAAAGAATAGGTACATTGAGAAAAAAAGGAGTTGAGTCGTGATGTTAATTGTGACAACGGATCAGATTGTTGGAAAAGAAATTTTAGAAGTGAAGGGGCTTGTTCGAGGAAGTACAGTACGTTCTAAAAATATCGGAAAAGATATTGGTGCTGCGTTAAAAGGAGTCGTTGGTGGTGAATTAACCGGATATAATGAAATGCTAACAGAGGCGCGCCAAATTGC
>DKYS01000018.1:3420-5755 GCA_002493395.1 Turicibacter sp. UBA7094
TGGACGAATGGTTGAGGATGCAAAATCGAAGGGAGCCAATGCGATTGTTGGAATGCGCCTCATGTCTTCATCTGTGATGAGCGGGGCAGCAGAAATGGTTGCGTATGGAACGGCGGTTCTTATTCGTGATTAAGTTAGTGATTGGCTGGGCCATTCTCAACTTAAGTGTTGGTGGTACCTTAATCCTTTTTAAGGTTATTGAGCGAAGAAAAGAGAAAAAAGAAGAAGATCAGCATGATTACAAAGATTATTAGGGGGGGATTTTTATGAATCAATTGGCTGACTATTTACCGTTTTTAATCCCATTAGTCGTGGCCCAATTAGGGTTAGCTATTTTTTCGGTGATCCATGTCCTTAAACATCCACAGTACCGTTTTGGAAATAAAGCGTTATGGGTCGTGGTGGTGCTTGTTTTCCAATTTATTGGACCTGCCGTTTATTTTTTATTCGGAAGAGGGGATCAAGAATGAATGTTTTAGAGGTTAAGTCATTAACGAAACAGTTTGGAACAAAGACTGTTCTTCGTGATATTTCCTTCACGATTCCGAGTCAGTGTATTTTCGGATTTTTAGGACAAAATGGGGCAGGAAAGACAACGACAATGAAACTGATTCTAGGGCTTTTACAGGCAAATTCGGGGGAAATTTTTGTTTGCGGGGAGCCTGTTGTTTACGGAAATACAAAGACAAATCGTTGGATTGGTTATCTTCCAGATGTTCCAGAGTTTTATTCGTATATGACGCCTCGTGAGTATTTATCGCTTTGTGGGGAAATAACGGGACTTGCTAAAGATGAGATTCGATCGCGATGCGATGAGCTTCTTGAACTCGTTGGACTTTCCAAAGAAAATCGTCGAATTGGTGGGTTTTCACGAGGAATGAAGCAACGATTAGGCATTGCCCAGGCGCTACTAAATAACCCTAAATTACTCATTTGTGATGAACCAACTTCGGCTCTCGATCCGGTCGGAAGAAAGGAAATTCTTGACGTTTTATTAAAGGCAAAAGAGAAAACAGCGATTCTTTTTTCGACTCATATTTTAACAGATGTTGAGCAGATTTGTGATCAAGTGGCTATCTTACATGAGGGAGAACTCGTTTTAAATGGGTCGCTTGAAGACTTAAAGAAACAACACGCCAAGAATCAAATCCGGCTCGTTTTTAAAGAAGAACATCAGGCGTGCCAGCTACAATCGTTATTAGTAACAGATGCACGCATCAAAGAGGTCCATCAACAAGACACGACGTTGAACGTTGAAGTTAATGATTTAGAAGAAGACGGACGCTATTTGTTAAAAGTGATTCTCGAATCAGGAGTTCCTATTTATCAATTTGAAGTTCTAGAACCCACTCTTGAAGCTTTATTTATGGAGGTGATTGCATGAGAGCCTATCTTGCCTTTATAAAAAAAGAGGGATTAGAGTTAATCAGAACGTACAAATTATTATTAATGTTCCTTATCTTTTTTGCCTTTGGTGTGATGAGCCCGTTAATGGCAAAGTTAATGCCTGATTTAATGAGCCAGCTTGCCTTGGAGGGGATTGAGATCTCCTTGCCCGAACCGTCAGCTATCGACTGCTATGCCCAATTTTTCAAAAATTTAACGCAGATGGGGTTGTTAGTGATTGTGTTAATGTTTAGCGGGATGTTAACTCAGGAATTAGGCAAGGGGACACTTGTTCATTTAGTGACAAAGGGGCTACCTAAATCGACGATTTTGCTGGCTAAATATACGGTTGCGAGTTTAAGTTGGACGGCTTGCCTATTGTTGGCTTTTTCAGTGACGTACGGTTATACGGTCTACTTGTTTTCGGGCGATGAGATTTTTCATTTATTTTATTCTGTTAGTGTGTTATGGTTATTTGGACTTTTTTTATTAGCTGTTTCGTCTTTTTTTCAAACGATTGTAAAGAGCCAGGCGACACAATTGATATTAGTGGCCTTTTGTATAGGGGGATTATTTTTGTTAAAACTGTTTCCTAAGATGGAGGAATATAATCCATTAACATTAGTTACTGATAATGTTGCTATGTTGGATAAGGCGTATGATTTAACCTCATTGACGATTCCAATTTTTATGACAATAGGGCTGACCATCGTCTTATTATTAGGGTCTCTTCTTGCGTTTTTTAAAAAACAACTATAAATTTATTTTATCCGACAAAGGACCTACTTAAAGTAGGTCCTTTGTCGGATTTTGAATGTCATAAAGTTGAATAAAGGAGGTAAGGTGTTCCAAAATAAGGATATTGAAAGGATGTGTTTGTATGAATGATTTAAATGAGGGGAAAGTTATTAAGTTAATTGGATATATGATGTTGTGTTTTTTTGCATGG
>DKYS01000033.1:0-7304 GCA_002493395.1 Turicibacter sp. UBA7094
GATGCAACCGTGTTTGTTAATTCAAAACCGGTAGACGGTGTAGGCGGAGGGATTTGTCAGGTCTCATCGACTCTTTATAATACCGTTTTAAATGCTGGAATTTTACCGACAGAACGACGCAATCATAGTTTACCGGTAGGATATGTTCCAAGTGGGTTAGATGCGACGATGGCTGAAGACCTCATTGACTTTAAATTTGTGAATACACTAGATTATCCGATTTATATTGACGCTTATACAAGTGGAGGACAATTAACCATTAATTTTTGGTCAAATGAAGATGCCTTAAAAGGGGTGACGTACAAACCTCAAGTGACACAAGTGGCAACGAATAAATATCAAACGTCTTTATTAGGATATGATGAGGCGGGTAATGTCGTATTTAATGAGTATATCGATACAAGTGTTTATAAATAATTAAAAAGTGTTTCCGTTTTAGCGGAAACACTTTTTTTGTTTGGATGAAAGGTGAGGGTCTTACCAGAAGATTACTAAACTTCTACTTCCTGCAAGAGGTTTTTTATTAGGTGCGAGAAATGTTTAAAACTGTCATCTTTTGTTTTTACGGCAAGGGGCATTTGGGGTGCCACAGAGGCGCGATTTTGAATAGATTAAGGTGTATCCTACTTAAATTAACACTTGAAAACATAGAAATAATTTAACAAGCGAAAGAATGTGAGGAGCACTAATGAATGTTATAGAGGATAAACAATTAAAAGCCGCGCTAAATCAACACTATTTGAAACAACCGATAGAATCCGATATTACAAAGGAACAGTTAATCAATTTAAGGGGAGTTATTGCATTAGATGAAAAGGGTATTAAAGACTTGAGTGGACTTAATTATGCGATTCATACGACTCAGATTCACCTGGGTGGTAATCAGATTACGGATTTAACCCCCTTACAAGAGTTGAAGAATTTAGAACAGTTAAATCTTGCAGATAATCAAATTAAGGATTTAAGACCTTTAAGTAGGTTACCATATTTAAAACGTCTAGATGTTAGTAAAAATTATATCCGTAGCTTATGGCCACTGACTAAATTAACTCAGTTAAAAATGCTCTTGGTCGATTATAATCCCCTTCAAGGTTATGATGAGTTACGTTTTATGAAGGGGTTAGTGTCACTGTCTCTTAGAGGAAGCGGAATTCAATCTTTGCAACCGTTAGCTCCGTTAACTCAATTAGAAATTTTAACATTAGATGAAAATAAGATAGAGTCACTTGTTCCATTAAGTGAGCATTTTTTACTCACTCAACTTCATTTAGACCATAATCAAATTCACGATTTAGGGCCTATTTCAAAGTTAAGACGATTACAAGTCTTATTTGTTAAGCATAATCATTTGGTTGATGTGACCCCGATACACCACTTAAAACATCTTCAGTTTTTAGACTTAAGTGATAATCAAATTAGTGATTTAAGCCCGCTTAGTCACCTTGAGTTTTTACAAGGGTTAAACGTGATGAACAATCAGGTCAGCGACTTAACGCCGATAACCAAGCTTCCATTATTAAAGGCGCTGTTGGCCCAAGGAAATCGAATTGCTTCGATTTCAGGATTGCAACAGCTAACGATTGTTAAGTTAGATCAGCAGCACCTTCAATGGGAGATAGAGGGGAAAAATCCCTGTCAGTTGGATCTAACTAATCGATTGATGGATGAAACGGGAGAGGTACCGATGATTATGATAAGTCCTAGTATGGGGAGCTATAATCAAAAGACGAAGATCATAAGTTTGCATGAAGGAATCACCCAACTGACATTTAAATTTGATAGTCAAGAGGGAAACATTTCATTTAACGGAGTTATTGACTGTCTAGTTAAACCAAAACTAAAAGAGTAATTAAAAAGCACCTCCCAAAAGGAGATGCTTTTTTGCTATTCGCTCATCGGCGGATTCATTGATTCAATGGCTGCTTGATAGCCTGCCTGATAACCCTCTTCATATCCTTGATCATAGAATTGATTATTTTCTTCTTCTTGACCAATTTTATATTTTGAAGAGGTACTAAGCACATGATTTGTAACGGTTACTTGCTGGATGGCAAATTGATCTTCTTCATTCAATGTATAATCGGGAACGATTAGCGTGTTGGCATCAACATATGTTGTTTCATAAGGCTTATCATTAATTTTTACACGACTATACTCGGTAAAGTTTTGTCCTTTAACAACGAATTGACCATTTTCATCCATATAGACATCAGAAATAGCAATTTCATTAACTCCCATCTGCATTTTTGTAGGCTCATATGGGTTAACTCCACCGTAAATGTAACGTTCACCGTATAACATATCATATTGTAAGAGTTTTAAGTTTTCTTGATAATTTTCTGAATCTTGGAACTGCTGATGATAATTTGTTAATGTTCCGTGATGAATTCCAAGTTGATTTAAAAGGTGGGCCCCGAGTTGATAAGCTTCAACATCGGCATCTTGTTTTTCAAGCCCAAAGTTATTCCAAATTACATATTCTGTTTGGAAGACATCACCATTATCGATTTCTTCATCTGTAATTCCAAGCGTAGGTAAGTGATCGCCATACATCACAAGAACTGTGTCTTCATTAATGGTTGAAAGGGCAGCGATTAACTCTGCAATAAAGAGATCCATTTCGTGAATTTCGTTTGTAAAGTATTCAAATGAATTTAAACGCGCCTCATCCTCAATTCCACTTAATGTAATTTTTGAGTGATTTTCAACCGGTGTATCTGGATAATCTCCGTGTCCTTGAACGGAAATCGTGTAAATATAATCTGAATTTTCAGTTGATTTTAAAGCGTCTAAAATAGGTTTGATTAAGTATTTATCTTTTGCCCATCCAAGAGGCGTTACTTCTTCTACATCCATGTATTCTAAAGAAGTGAACGTATCAAATCCTAACATTTTAAAGACTTTTTGACGGGTATAGAAAGTTCCCTTATTATTGTGAATCGCATGTGTTGTATATCCTAAATCTTTTAAATCGTAGTTAATAGATTCTGCTGTTGTTTTACGTAAAATTGATTTGTAAGGATATTCTCCAGCACCGAAGAATTCTAAGTTCATCCCTGAAATAATCTCGAATTCAGTATTTGCAGTTCCGGCACCAACAGATGGTACAGTTAAGAAACCAGAAGAAAATTGTTCTTTTAATTTTCTGAAGTTTGGAACTGGGTCTTCAGAAAATTCTAAATTAGTCATATGTGTTGGATCAAAGAATGATTCGAGTTGAAGCATAATAATATTTGGTGATTTTTTTTGCGGGATGACTTGATTGTCACTGCTTGCGACCGGATTTGCCCCATCAATTGTGAGCGAATCAGTTGAAGCAAGTTGTTCACGTAATTGGTCAACCGATGTTTCGGAATAGTTAACAGGACGTTTAATTCCTGTGTTTAATAAAGTATTTGCGAACGCATATGGAAATCCGTAGTCAAGATACGCAAAAGCAATATTTCCAAAGTAACTCGCAAGAATGTTTGTTTTTAAGGCACCAAAAGTTAAGCAGAAGAAGCAAGCGATTCCGGCGAAAAACATTGGAACGGCTTTTTTGTAGTTCACTTTATTTTTTGACTTTGGTGCTTTAAAGAAAGCAATAATCACGCCTAAAACGGCAAGGGTAATTCCAAGAATAATGAGTCCGATTTGAAATTTTGTAAAATATTTTTCTAAGACATCAAAGGTTGATGAAATTAATTTTAGTTCATTAGCAGTAAATGGCGTTACACGATTATTTAATACAATTCCGTTTGTAATCCCACCCGCTAACCAAATAACAGAGATTGCAGTGAAAGTAAAAAACTTTCGACGCACCAATAGTGAAATAGATAAGGTTAGTAGGATTAATAGTGTATTATAGAGAAAAACGAGTGGTGAGTGAATAAGATAGCTAAGTGCCGCAACGACAGAGTGACGACTAAAGCTTTCGATGAGAAAGTTTAATAGAATAGCAATAAGCAATGAAATAGAATAATTGTTATATAAATATTTTTTGATAAATTCTTTCATCTGAAACCCCCATAAGTTAAACCTCGATTTTTAAATGTTTCTTTCAAGGTTATTTGAAATTGATGATTCCTATGTCTAACCTATCAGACATTTTAGCAACCTCATTGTTCAAAATCAATTAGAAAATTTTAGTAATTGCTTGGTCAAAGGACCCCGTTTTTATTTTTCCATTGAGTTAGATTTCGCGTTTTTGAACGGATGAACCTTGGTAAGGAAGCTATTATGGACTGTTTTTTTCGGTAGACAAAGCTCAAGTAATTATTATACGGATAAAAAAATAGATTTCATCTCTTAGATGTGTCCTTTTATAAAATTCCTCAAAGTTTTTACTTTTTGTTTGCAAGGTAAATTGATGTAATCGCTTATTAGAGTGGTTTTTTACTGAAATGTCGAACGCTGTAGCGAATGAAGGAGCAAACAATGAGCACTTTCTGAATAATAGATTTAGAGAAGACGAACTTTAAAATAACGGGAAGGGAGGTTTGTTGTCATTCTTTTATTTTAAGGTTGTTTATCTATATTTATATAGGGGGAGATTAGAGAGCGTTTAAAAGCGATAAAAAGGAGAACGAAAATGTTCTCCTTTTTATCGCTTTTTGGAAGAGTGGACCTGTTAGCTCGCTTTTGGACGTAAACATTGACTCACGCGAGAGACAATGGTTTCTTTTTCGGCATCATTGCTTCCATTCCATAAAATTTCAAAAATAACACCAAGTCCAGGAAGTGTTTTTTCTTCTCCTGATTCAACAGCATCAATAATTGTTTCACGAATCTCATCATAGTTTGAGTCATCTAAGTTTGCCATCACGGCTTTTCTTAAATCTAAGTTCATTAAAAATCACCTCATCATTTTGTCTTTCAGTTATAGTTTTTCAAAATGTGTTAAAAGTATACATCTTTTATTTCATGAAATTTTTATAGGGAAGTAACATATACTAAAGATGATATTAAGGTGTTGAAAGAAGAGGTGCCAGTTGTTTCGAGTATTAAATGGGTAAACAACAGATCCTTTGATTGAAAAAATAGCCCGGGTCTGATTATCGAAAACGCTTCATTTAATAAAATAATTTGGAAAGTCTATAAAGTTATAGTAAAATAATAAAATAAACCCGTTTGCGAGGCGGTATGAACGAAAAGAAAGTAGGTCGAGGATATGGGGAATCGCTTTTTAAAGGGGGCTATGATTTTAAGTATTAGTATGTTTGCGACAAAGTTTTTAGGAATTTTGTACGTCATTCCGTTTCAACATTTAGTTGGGGCCTCAGGGATGGCACTTTACAACTATGCCTATACACCATATGCCCTGTTTATTAGTTTATCCACACTAGGAATTCCAGTGGGAATTGCGAAATTTGTGTCAAAATATAATGCCGCAAAGGAATATGATACGGCGCGGATGATGTTTAAATATGCGAGTTGGTTTATGATTGCACTTGGATGCGTCGGCTTTTTGACGATGTATAATATGGCACCTTGGTATGCGAATGTCGTATTAGCGGGTCAAAGTGAGTTAGCCAATACGGTTGAAGATGTGACGATGGCAATTCAGACGATTAGCTTTGCGTTATTAATTATTCCGGTCATGGCGATTTTTAGAGGTTTTTTCCAAGGAAATCAAAACATGGTTCCTACTTCAGTTTCACAATTTGTTGAACAGGTGGTAAGAATCGTATTTATTTTGGTAGGATCTTATTATATTATTAATATTAAAGGTGGAACGACGAAGGAAGCGGTAGGTTTTTCCGTTTTTTCAGCCTTTTTAGCGGGGGTTACGGCCTTTTTAATTTTATTTTATTATTGGCGTAAAAATGTGAAGCAGTATAATCAATTGTTGCTTGAGACGGTTCCACACGAACCGAGAAATTTTAGTAACTTGTTTACAGAGTTAATTGCTTATGCCATTCCGTTTGCTATTTTAGGATTAGCAACAAACTTATTTCAGATTGTTGATCAAACCACGTATAATCATTACATGTTAAAGAGTGGTCTCGATGGCGTTATTGTTGAGGATTCTTACGGAATGTATGCCGGTTCATTGTATAAAATTATTATGATTCCGGTCTCGTTTGCGATTTCTTTTGGACAACCTTTAATTCCAGAGTTAACGCATCATTTAACGGCTGGAAATATGAAATCGGTCCGTAAAAACTTAACACTTGCTATCCAATTAACCTGTTTTATAACGGTACCAGCCGTTGTCGGGATGGCCCTTCTTTCAGAACCTATTTTTATTATGTTCTTTAATTCCTCAGTGAAAGGATATAATGCGATGGGTGGCGATATTTTTAGGTTAGGGTCGCTACTTGGGCTGTTTATGGCTTTATATAGTATTGTGACGGCCATTTTGCAAGGGATTGGTAAGCAGTGGAACGGAATTATCTTCTTAGTTCTATCGTTAGGAATTAAATACCTTGGAAATGTGCTCTTAATTCCGATTTTTAGAACAGACGGAGCGACGATTGCGACGATGATTGCCTATACTTTCTGTATGGTGATGAGTTTGATTGTCATTCAGCGAGAAACTGGATTTAAAGTGTCACAACTTTTACGTCGATTAGTTGCTATTTTCGTCTTTACAGGAATAATGGCGCTCGTTGTCGTCGGTGTGAAATTTGTTTTAGACTTGTTTATGGATTATAATGCACATAGTATCCTTTCTTATCTATATGTAGGAATTGCAGGCCTTTGTGGAATTTTAGTTTACTTTGGTCTAGCGTGGTATTTTGGTTTAATTGAAGCCCTTTTTGGAATGAAATTCTCATTAAAGCGATTAAAGGGACGCATACTTCGTCGCGACTAGTTCATACTAATTAAAAAGACAACTGGTATGAAGGTGATGAAATGAAGCGATTAGTTTCGTATTTGACATTAGGGTTAGCAGTGATAGGTTTTTTGTTTGTTGGTGGATTACGAACAGAGGTTCAATTAACGCCACAAGCGAAGGAAAACGTGACACGTTTGGGTCAGGGCGTTCAAGAAGTTAAACGTTATGTCCAGTCCTGGTTTATTGACGAGGAAGATGCACAAGTTGTAACGGAGACGATTGAGGTTTCAAGACCGACTAGCTTTAATGTTAATTACGATGCTGCTTTAGAAATTGTCTATGAAATGCTAGAAGATCTCGAGCATTTATTTACATCAGAGCAAAAGCAGGCAATTGAAAAAGAAATGAATCAATTATATAAACAACAGTTATTAAAAGAGTATAAGAATCAATTAGCACCGAGCTATTATGAATAAGTCACGGGATTAAAAATAAGTGGCAAAAAGAGCGTCATCTGAAATAAAAAAAGTCATCTTTGAATTCA
>DKYS01000033.1:7589-8224 GCA_002493395.1 Turicibacter sp. UBA7094
TGAATTCAAAGATGACTTTTTTTAATGCGAGATTCTATTATTAGAGGGATAATGAAAAGGGAGGCATCCACCTTAAAATGGAGCCTCCTTTTAAAATTATTAATTTAAGGTCGTGAAAGGAAGCGCATTTGTTATATAGTTGTTTCGGGTCTGAATCCGAGATAACTTTCTACTTTTCGAAGTCTAATGTTAATATTGTCAACTTTGCTTTGAAGGTCCTGCGCCGTCTGAGGTGGTGTTATCGTTTGGGTAGGAGTGACGGGATCGAATAGGGGTTCGCTAGGTGTCGGTGTTGGATGGGGTGCCGGTATTCCTGGGATGCGGTTAGGTGTTTCGGTTGGAGTCATAGTTAAAGGGGTATCTTGAAAGTATTGGTTAGATAAAATGTTGGTTTGAGTTAAATCTTCTAAAGAAGGGGTAAGATCTTCTAATGGTTGGGCTGGTAATTGCTCAAAGGAGAAGTCGTTAAATGAAGATTTCCCAGGAAATGTGTTGGAATGCATCGGTTCTGCTCCTATGTTTGGAGTAAAAGTATCATTAGGTGAGGAAGATAATGAGGTTGAAGGTGAGAAGTTATTTTGTAGGGGTGAACTTGGAATCATTGAGGGATAATTTTCGTTATTCATCATGGGTTG
>DKYS01000029.1:0-4572 GCA_002493395.1 Turicibacter sp. UBA7094
TATGCCTGATTTAATTGTATAATTTAAGATAAAAAAAAGCGCCCGGGGGGAGGGCGCTTTTTAATGTAATCTGACTATAAAAGGGGGATTTTATAGTCAGATTAATAGATAATCATATAATGAAGATTATATGATTACTTTTCTCCCAAGTTTCTCTAGGGGGATGAGAGTAGGCTCTGAAAAAGTCGTTGCCATACTAGGGAGAAAATAAAGTATTAAAATACTTTGGGAGAGAATTATAAGGAGAGAGTATGAAAAATAAAACTTTAAAAATTGGGGAGAGAAATGAGTAATGAAATAAAGTTTTATATGGGGGGAAGAGTATGTCCGTAAGTTTCTCCTCTTACGGACAATTATAGTATGAGCAGCTATTAGGAATCTTAAACATCATTTATAAAAAAAGTTTAAAATTTATGAGAAAGTAAGAATGATTAATGACATTTATGTAGGAGTACTTTACTCTTTTTCTTCTTCTTCTAACTTCAATATATATTAATGAATTATTTTCTCTAACAGATATTTCTTCCCTTAATTAAAAAATTATCGTAAGTTTGTTATCTAAAATGGAAATTTTCATTTGCATGTTGGAGTATTTTAGAGTAAAATGAGGGTGATTTTAAGAAGACGGTGATAATTATGAAAACAATGCGTGAACTTTTGAATTGGGGAGAAAAATTCGCCCTAGAAAATGGAAAAGAGGATTCAGCAGTTAAATTACTATTAATGCATGTGACAGAAAAAGAAAGTTATGAAATTTTAGCGGATATGAATATGTCTGTGTCAAATGATAAAGTAGAAGAATTTGAGCGTTATGTAAAAATGTACGTGGAAAATAATATTCCCGTACAACACATTATGGGATACGAAACATTTTTTGGTCATAAATTTATTGTAAATGATGACGTTTTAATTCCGCGTTTTGAAACGGAAGAATTAGTCGCTAATGTACTAGCAACCTATGATGAAGTTTTTGATGGTGCGAAAGTTAAGGTTGTAGATGTAGGAACGGGAAGTGGCGCTATTGGTGTAACACTTGCGGTAGAAGAACCTAATATGGAGGTAACAGTGACTGAATTATCTGAAGCGGCTCTAGAGGTGGCTAAACAAAATGCAGCTCAATTAGATGCTGATGTTACTTTTTATCAGGGAGATATGTTACAACCTTTGATTGATCGTGGGTTAAAATTTGATATTTTGGTGTCTAATCCTCCGTATATTCCATTAACTGAGGAGGTCGATCCGTTTGTAAAAGATAATGAACCTCATTTAGCGTTATTTGGAGGAGAAGACGGGTTGAAATTTTATCGTCAAATTTTAAAAGATGCTCATAAAGTTGTAAATAAAAAAAATATTATTGCTTTTGAGCATGCGTATAATCATAAAGAGGCGATGGCGGAGTTAGTTAGAAAATATTTCCCTCAGTCAAAATTTGAAACCTTAAAGGATTTAAATGGTAAAGATCGTATGACCATTATCATTAATAATTAAAAATGTGATGGTATAAGAAAGACTTCCAGATGAGGATGTCTTTTTTTTCAGAATTCGGGTGTATGCATAATTTATTATATAAGGAGTTTTATTATTATGATTTATCACTATCATCAATTTAATGAAGCGTTAGCGAAGGTTACGAAAAATGATGTTCTCGTTTTTCCAACAGATACGGTTTATGGCATAGGAGCGAGTATCTATTCACCTAAAGCCATTGATAAAATATTTAAAATCAAAAGAAGACCTGTGGATAAATCACTCATTGTTTTGTGTGCAGACAAAGGGCAATTAGAAGAAATTATTGGGCCTCTATCCGATAAAATAGAAAGGTTAGTTGATCATTTTTTACCAGGGGCCCTAACCTTAGTCTTAAATTGCTATAAGCCGTTATGTGAAGAGATTACTAGGGGAAAACAAACAATTGGTGTTAGAATCCCAAATCATCCAGTAGCAATAGAGTTATTAAATCAATTAGGACCGTTAGCAACGACTAGTGCTAATTTATCTGGAGAGCCTAGTCCGATAAAAATTGAGAAAAGTAATCCTATAATTAATGAGGTTCCTTATGTCTTTGACGCAGGTGAGACAGAGGGGGGGGTTCCGTCTACTATTTTAGATTGTACGAATGATCGGTTCTATGTATTAAGAGAGGGTGCCATTTCGAAGCGTGAGATAGACGCCGTTTTAAAGAAAATTTAATTTTTTTGAAATTCATGGTATAAAATTTAAAATATCGTCCATAATGAGTTATCAATGAAAGGGACGGTGTTTAAAATGAATCAAAAATCAACGATTATTGTAGTCTTAACATTAATTATGATGGTGACAGTTTATCAAATTGGAAAAGCTGAACCACAAGGAGATAATGCACAAGTTGTAGTTAATGATACAGCTATTCGTATTCGAATTATTCCTAACTCTAATAAATATGAAGATCAACAGGCAAAAAAAATGGTGCGTTATGCGATGGATGAATATTTAAACGCAAACAAATCTGCTTTTGAAACAGTTGAATCGACTCGTGAATTTATTACTAATAATATTGGTCAAATTGAGGAAACAGTTTCCCATGTTCTAGATACAATTAACTATGATAGTGAATTTGAAGTTAGTTATGGAGCGCATCTATTTCCTGAGAAGCAGTACAATGGTGAAACTTATGAGCAAGGTTACTATGAGAGCTTAGTGATTACAATTGGTGAAGGAAGAGGAAACAACTGGTGGTGTTTCATGAATCCCGATCTTTGCTTAGGACCTAGTGCTAAGGCTAGCGAATCAAATGAATCAAGTGATTGGAATAATCAATATAATGCGATGGAAACAACACAAGAGGCTTTCCAAGAGAAAAAATTTAAATCTTATATTGCTGAAGTCTTTGATAATTTCTTTGGAGATAAAGAAACAGAAGCTTACGTTTCTTCAGAAAATGTTGAAAAGGAAAGTTGGTATTTATACGAGGATGAGTATTAATCCAGATTTGATTTAAGATTAACACCGTCCTCCTTTCAAATCATTTAATATTTAATCACTTTATAAGTATACTTTCGCCCCCCTAAACATAGAATGAATGTTGAAGGGGGATTTTTTATGTTGACAAATAAAATAGTAAAACGATATGAGAAAATAGATTATGACCGAGTAATGGAATTTATAAACAGAGTCCAAAAAGTAGAAACAGTTAATTTGCCAGTCATTGAACAATCCATTCTTATTAAGGATGAGAATCAAGTATGGGGAATGGTATCATTTGAAGAATTTGAAAAGATAGGGGTTATTCGATACTTCATTTATGAGCAACAAGTTGCTCCAGATTTGTTAGTAAATATGTTTTTTGAATTGTATCATTCCGCTAAAGAAAAAGGTGTAAATCAATTAGTTGCAGTTGCTCCTCATCCATATGTGAGTCAATTATTCTCGCTCTTAGGTTTTATTGAAGGGAAAAAATCGATCCCCGTTGAAATACCAGGTTTAGTGAATTCCGATGATTCACAATTAATGATGATTAAACTTTAACTCAACTTTCTGAGTATAAAATAATCATTTACTCTAGCGACAGCTTTTAGATGCCATTTTACACCAACATAAGGTAAAAAAATCTAAGGAATCTTATTAGTCTGTGCCCTTTATGTTGATCATTATTGCAACCTTTCGGTATAAAATATAAGTTCAATCTAAATTAGCACGATTTCGATTTGTGTAAAATTTACAAGAAGATTGTGCGAGTAACTTAATTGAGAGAACTTATTATTCTAAATGATAGTAACTAATTATTTCTTAGTGGGCTCATAGCAGGCAAGGATTTTCTTAATTAAAAAATGATGATCTTACACAATTCCGATCGGGGAATTGTTTTTTTTCTGCATTAAATCGGGTTTTAATGATAAAGTTATTTTAAATTAAGGGGAGTTACCTATCATCATTATTATGAAAAACAATAGGATTTTTCCGTGAATTTTAGGGTATTTTTGAAAAAATGTGTTATAATAAATAGCATAGAATTATTTTACAGAATAAAAGGAGCGTTACTCATGAAAGTAGCTATTGCATGTGATCATGGTGGGTTTGAATTAAAGCAAGAAATCTTAGAACTATTAAAAGAGAAGAATATTCAATTCGAAGATTTTGGTTGTTATGATGGATGTGCCGTTGATTATCCAGACTATGCTTTTAAAGTGTCGGAATCTGTAGTAGCTGGACAATTTGATCGTGGAATTTTAATCTGTGGGACCGGTATTGGAATTAGTATCGCAGCTAATAAAGTCAAAGGGGTTCGTTGTGCTTTGGTTCATGATTTATTTTCAGCCAAGGCAACGAGAGAACACAATGATTCAAATATATTAGCCATGGGTGGCCGTGTTATTGGTCCAGGATTAGCGAGAGAGATTGTATCGGTTTGGTTAATGACTGATTTTATGGGAGCGCACCATACAGCTCGTATTGAAAAAATCTCTAATTATGAAAACGCCCAAGAAATCCTGGACTAAGGATTTCTTTTTTATATTTTAATTAAATTTGTCTAGCGTTAAAGCTAGTGGAAGAGATATATAATTTTTTTTACAGTTATTGTAAACTTTTCTTAGC
>DKYS01000029.1:4818-14976 GCA_002493395.1 Turicibacter sp. UBA7094
ATTGTAAACTTTTCTTAGAATAGTCTGTTGAAATGAAAGTAAAAAAGTTGTAGAATTACTTATTATTGAAATATGAAAAATGAGAGGTGAGCCTTGTGGTTAAAGTTAATATTTTAGATCACCCGTTAATTCAACACAAATTAACTCAAATTCGCCAAAAAGATACACCAACAACTCAATTCCGCCAAATGATTAATGAAATTGGCGGTCTAATGGTGTATGAGATTACGCGTGACTTGCCATTAGAACAAATTGAGATTGAAACACCTGTAGCAAAAACAAAGGCTAATGTTATTGCGGGTAAAAAAATGGTCGTCGTTCCTATTTTGCGAGCTGGATTAGGAATGGTTGACGGAATCTTAAAAATGATTCCATCGGCACGTATTGGTCATATTGGAATTTTCCGCGATGAAGAAACACTCCAACCTGTGGAATACTTTGCGAAGTTTCCAGACGAATTGGATCAACGAGATATTTTTATTGTCGATCCAATGCTAGCAACAGGAGGATCGGCTATTGCGGCAATTAACGCTATCAAACAACGTGGAGCTAAAAATATTAAACTGGTTTGTTTAGTAGGTGCTCCCGAAGGGGTTAAAGCCGTAAATGAAGCCCATCCAGATGTAACAATTTATCTAGCTTCGTTAGATGAAAAATTAAATGAAAAAGGATATATTGTTCCTGGGCTTGGAGATGCTGGTGACCGTATTTTTGGAACGAAATAATGAGTCAGCCATCTAAGGGTGTTCGAGCAATGAAGTGGATGACACTTCTATCCCAAGTAGGTATTACAATGGTTGCTAATATCTTTGTTGGGGTATTTATCGGAAAATATCTAGATCAATGGTTAGGCACATCACCATTATTTTTGCTGTTATTTGTTTTTATCGGTGTATTTAGTGGAATTAAAAGTGTCTACCTATTAATAATTAAAATGGATAAGAGGGATAAAACTTGAGTCAGTTACAAAATGATCCAATTCGTGTCATCCCCAAACGGGTGATTCAATTAGCATTTTTATTTACATTTTTAATTGCTGTTGTTTCAATTCTATTCAAAATGCCGATAATTAATGTGTTAATCGGTTATTGGATAGGTGTGGTGGCTAACTTAATTAACTTTAGGTTAATTGTTGTTGGTACAAAGAACGCTTTAGATCAGCAAGAAAAAGGTGTAAAAAAGACGATGCAAATGAATTTAGTAATTCGTTTAGTTATTTATGCCGGAACACTTGTCGGAATTGTCTTATTGCTGGGAACTCAAGCATTCATTTCAGCGATTATTGGAATTTCGATGGTCAGAATTGCGATTCAAACTGATGGTTTCTTTACGTTTGGTTATGGTAAAAACGGAAAGTAATCATCGTTGAATATATAGCTAGTGTAAACTTGTCTTTAAAGTGGACACTAGTCACCGATTTTTAAAATAATCGGTTAATTTAGAAGATGGAGTCACCTTCTTAAAAAACATTTCTCAGGAAAGGAGGTTAAGAATGAATCCACTACTAATGAAATTTGCGATAGGAGAGAGTGATGGCTCAGGATTGTTTAAAATATTCCAATCAGAAGCCGACATGAATCCTATTGTAAATCCAACAGTCTTTAATTCGGTTGTTTTAGTGTTAGTTTTATCAGTATTTTTCATTATCTGCGGAAATGCAGTGAAAAAGGCTGACCCTACTAAACCTTCTCGAGGGATTGTCCTATTATTAGAGATGTTAGTGACAGGTATTGAAGGGTTAGTAGAACAAACGATGGGACTAAAACACTTAAATTTTGCTCCGTTTATAGGAACGTTAGCAGCTTATCTAGTTTGTGCAAACTTACTTGGATTGTTAGGACTAAGTGCCCCTACATCTGATTACAATGTTACATTAGCTTTAGCAGTTATTACGATTGTTGTAATGGTTGGATCAGGGATTAAGGCGAAAGGAATTGGGGGGTATCTATATGATACATACCTTGGAGATTTTCCATTCCTATTGCCTTTAAATATTACTGGAGAGCTTGCGAAACCAATTTCATTATCGTTCCGTTTGTTCGGTAATATTTTAAGTGGTGGTATCATTATGTCGCTGATTTATCAAGCGCTTGGATGGTTCTCACCATTAATTGCACCAGCTTTACATGGTTATTTTGATGTTTTCTCTGGTGTAATTCAAACATTAATCTTCATCATGTTAACTATGATTTGGTCACAAGGAGCAATGGAATAGTTAACGGTAAACAAAAAAAGTTAAATTAGGAGGAATTTAATTATGTTTTTAGAAACAGTTGCATCTTCAATTTCAAATGAGGCATTCGTATTAGGTATGTCAGCAGTTGGTGCTGGATTAGCAGTATGTTCAGGGATTGGTACTGGTATCGGACAAGGTAACGCAGCAGGACAAGCGGCAGCAGCAGTAGGACGTCAACCAGAGGCAAAAGGTGATGTAATGCAAATGATGATCTTAGGTCAAGCGATCGCCGAAACATCAGCAATCTATGGATTCGTAGTAGCAATCATTTTATTATTCATTAATCCACTTGTTAGTTCATTATAATTCATTAAATTGAGCGTTTAATAGAACCTCATAGTATTATACATAGATAAGAAAGGGGGCAACCGACTTGCAAATCTATATCATGCCAGACTTAGTCAATTTTACGTTGCAAATTTTATCAACGTTAGTTTTATTCCTGGTAATTAAATATTTTGCATGGGCTCCTATGAAAGAATTCCTACGTAAACGTCAGGAATTAGTTTCTCAAGAGATTAACCGTGCAGAAATGTTAAAATCTGATGCAATAGCATTAAAGAAATCAGCTGAGGCACAAGTTCAAGTTGCACGCGATGAAGCACGTGAAATTGTTGAAAATTCTAAAAAACAAGCGCAACATATGCACGATGAAATCGTGTCAAATGCTCGTAAAGAAGCTCAACAAAAATTATCTAAGGCAGCTGCCGATATTGAACAAGAACGTAAAGCTGTTTATTCAAAAATCCGTTCTGATATCGTTGAATTAGCGGTATCATCAGCTGAAAAAATGATCGAAAAAGAAATTGATTCAAATGTTCATAATGAATTATTTGATCAGTTTGTTGCTAAAGTAGGTGGAAGTCATGAGTAAAATCGCTTCCACTTATGCACAAGCTTTATTTGATGCGGCAAGTGACGATAACACACTAGAAGATATTAAAAAAGATCTTGGTGTTATTAGCTCACTTATGAAAGAACAACCACAATTAATGGAAGTTTTAACTCTTCCTAAGTTATCTAAAGAAGATAAAAAGGAATTGATAAAAAAGGTTTTTTCTAAGGACGCATCACAAATTTTAGTGAACTTTTTTATGGTTTTAATTGATAAGGATCGTATTAATTTATTAACTGAAATAATAGTTGCTTATAATCAATTAGTGAACCAACATCTAGGAATTTTAGAAGGGACTGTGTATAGTGCAGTTGATTTAAATAAAGATCAATTAACGCGCCTTACGTACACCTTTACAAAGAAATTAAATAAACAAATTAAACTTAATGTTGTAGTAGATCCATCTTTACTAGGTGGATATAAAGTTAGCTTAGGTGATGTTGTATATGATAATTCAATCAAATTACAATTAAAAAACTTAAAAGATAACTTATTAAATGTTGAGTTAAAATAGAATAGAGGTGAGCATTGGTGGCCATCAGACCAGAAGAAATTAGTGCAATTTTGCGCGATCAAATTAAAAACTATGAGCAAGTATTAGACGTAACTGAAACAGGTACAGTTTTAACGGTAGGGGACGGAATCGCTCGTGTTCACGGACTACAAAATGTTATGTCTGGTGAAATTATTGAATTTGCCTCAGGTGCTGTTGGAATGGCACAAAACCTTGAAGAAGATAACGTTGGGGTTATCATTTTAGGGGAATACCGTTCAATTAGTGAAGGTGATGAAGTTAAACGTACAGGACGTATCATGTCAGTTCCTGTAGGAGATGCTTTAATCGGACGTGTTGTTGATGCTTTAGGGAATCCAATTGATGGATTAGGACCTATTGATACAGATAAATTCCGTCCAACAGAGGTTAAAGCAACCGGAGTAATGGCACGTAAGTCAGTTCACGAACCTTTACAAACAGGGATTAAGGCGATTGATGCCCTCGTTCCTATCGGTCGTGGGCAACGTGAGTTAGTTATCGGTGACCGTCAAACTGGTAAAACAGCAATCGCTGTTGATACGATTTTAAATCAAAAAGGTCAAGATGTAATTTGTATTTATGTTGCAATTGGTCAAAAAGAATCTACAGTTAACTCTGTTGTTGAGACATTGAAAAAACATGATGCAATGAATTATACAATTGTTGTTTCGGCTGCAGCATCTTCTCCATCTCCAATGTTATATATTGCACCTTATTCAGGGGTAACTATGGCAGAAGAGTTCATGTACCAAGGGAAACACGTATTAATTATTTATGATGATTTATCAAAACAAGCTGCTGCTTATCGTGAATTATCATTATTATTACGTCGTCCACCAGGACGTGAAGCATATCCAGGGGATGTCTTCTACTTACATTCACGTTTACTTGAACGTGCAGCTAAATTAAATGATGAACTCGGAGCAGGATCAATTACTGCCCTACCATTTATTGAAACTAAAGCTGGGGATTTATCTGCATATGTTGCAACTAACGTTATTTCGATTACAGATGGACAAATCTTCTTAAAATCAGATTATTTCCACTCTGGAATTCGTCCAGCAATCGATGCCGGATTATCAGTTTCTCGTGTTGGGGGATCTGCTCAAATTAAGGCAATGAAAAAGGTTGCAGGTACGTTACGTCTTGACTTAGCATCTTATCGTGAGTTAGAGTCATTCGCTCAGTTTGGATCTGACCTAGATGATGCAACACGCGCTAGATTAGCTCGTGGGGAAAGAACAGTAGAAGTTTTAAAACAAGGTGTACACCAACCAATTCCTGTGGAAAAACAAGTTTGTATTATTTACGCGCTAGTTAATGGATTCTTAGACAGTATTGAAGTTTCTAATATTGGTCGTTTTGAAAAAGAATTCTACACTTTCTTAGATAATGAACGTCCACAAATTTTAGCACACATTCGCGATACAAAAGACTTACCAGACACTGATTTATTAAACGAAGCACTCGAGAGCTTTAAAGCCGTTTTTAATTAATGTGAAGGGCGGTGAACAAGTATGGCTCAATCAATGCGTGATATAAAAGATAAAATTACTTCGACTCAAAGTACGAGTCAAATTACTAAAGCCATGCAAATGGTATCAGCAGCAAAGTTAACAAAATCAGAAGCTAAGACTAAGAACTATCATCATTATATGGAGACGCTTGAAGACATTGTTAGAAATATTTCTAGTACTTCAACAATGAGTCATCATCCCTTTTTTAAACCTAAGAGTGAAAAAAAATGCACTGGCTATCTTATTATTACCTCTGACCGTGGATTAGCAGGTGGGTATAATGGTAATGTTCTTAAGCTTATGCAACATGAAATTCAATCTAAATCACGTGATGGATACAAGCTTTATATGATTGGAAGTAAAGGATTTGATTATGCAAAGCGCACGGGATTAAAAATTGAAAATCAATTTATGTTTGTACCGGATGATATCGTATATCAAGATATTAAGCCCGTTGTTGATAAAGTGATTGGAGATTATATGGAGGGGACGCTTAGTGAAGTGGTAATTATTTACAATAATTATTTATCGAAAATTTCACAAGAGCCAGCTACAAAGCAAATCCTTCCGTTAATTCCTAAAAATACTGAGACAACAAAGGCCCAATATTCATTCGAGCCTAATGAAGAAGAAGTTATTAACGCTATTTTACCAAAATATTTAGAAGGAACTATTTATGGTGTAGCGATTACAGCTAAGCTTTCGGAACATGCTTCTCGTATGAATGCAATGCAAAATGCAACAGATAACGCATTAGAAATTATTACAGATTTACAGTTAGTTTATAATAGAGCAAGGCAAGCAGCAATTACGCAAGAGATTACTGAAATTGTTGGTGGAGCTTCAGCCTTAGAATAAAAGGAGGTCATCATAAATGGCAACAGGTCATATTGTAGCCGTCATTGGACCGGTAGTAGATGTAAAGTTTGATTTAGAACATCTTCCTGCTATTTACAATGCCTTAACTGTTGATTATGAAGTTGGTGGGGAACGTAAATCATTAACACTTGAAGTTGCAGTGCAGCTTGGTGATGGGGTTGTACGTACTGTCGCAATGGATGCAACAGATGGGTTAGTTCGTGGACTAGAAGTTGTTGATACAGGAAATTCAATTAGTGTTCCAGTTGGAGAGGCAACCTTAGGGCGTATCTTTAACGTATTAGGACAACCAGTTGATAACAAAGGAGAAGTACCATCAGGGACACCTCATGAAGGAATTCATAAAGAAGCTCCTAAATTTGATGAGTTATCAACAACAGTTGAGATTCTTGAAACTGGGATTAAGGTTGTAGATTTATTAGCCCCATATATTAAAGGGGGAAAAATTGGTTTATTCGGTGGAGCCGGTGTAGGGAAAACCGTATTAATCCAGGAATTAATTAATAACGTTGCTCAAGAGCATGGTGGTATTTCTGTTTTTGCCGGTGTAGGTGAACGTACACGTGAAGGAAATGACTTATATCATGAAATGACGGAATCAGGAGTAATTAATAAAACAGCCATGGTCTTTGGACAAATGAATGAACCACCTGGAGCACGTTTACGAGTTGCCTTAACGGGGTTAACAATGGCTGAGTATTTCCGTGATGAAATGAAACAAGACGTATTATTATTTATCGATAACATCTTCCGTTTTACTCAAGCTGGTTCTGAGGTTTCAGCGTTACTTGGACGTATGCCATCAGCAGTAGGTTATCAACCAACTTTAGCGACAGAAATGGGACAACTTCAAGAACGTATTACTTCTACAAAACAAGGATCAATTACTTCAATTCAAGCGGTATATGTACCAGCCGATGACTATACTGACCCGGCACCTGCAACAACGTTTGCTCACTTAGATGCAACAACTAACTTAGAGCGTCGTATTGCTGCAATGGGGATTTATCCAGCCGTAGACCCATTAGCTTCATCGTCACGTGCATTATCACCAGATATTGTTGGTCAAGAACATTATGACGTGGCACGCCGTGTGCAAATGATGCTTCAAAGATATCGTGAATTACAAGATATCATCGCTATCTTAGGGATGGACGAATTAAGTGATGACGATAAAAAAATTGTTCACCGTGCACGACGCGTTCAATTATTCTTATCACAAAGTTTCCATGTTGCCGAGCAATTTACAGGACTTAAAGGATCTTATGTTCCTGTTGCAGAGACTGTTCGTGCATTTAAGGAAATCCTTGATGGAAAACATGATGATTTACCAGAAGAGGCATTCCGTTTAGTTGGAACAATCGAACAAGCTATCGAAAAAGCTAATAAGATGAAATAGTGTGAGGTGGTACTATGTCAGTGATGACTATTCGCGTGGTAACACCAGATAAGCTTGTATTCGATGGGGAAGCGGAACGTGTTTTTGCTCGTGGAATCGACGGAGATTTTGCCGTTTTATACAATCATATTCCCATGATGACACCATTAGGTGTTGGGGAGTTACGTATTGAAATGCAAGGGGAGTCTTCGTATGTTGCCATTGAAAGTGGTATTTTAGAAATTTCAAATAATCACATCAATGTGTTATCAAACGATGCCATGATGGCAGAGGACATTGACGTTGCACGTGCTAAAATGGAATTAGAACGTACAGAACGTCAAAAACAGAATGCAAAAAGCCGTGAAGATTTAATTAAATCGGAAATGGAAATTGTGAAACTTCTCAACCAAATACGAGTTGGTGAAAAAAAATAATTTTAAAAGGGAGGCCTTAGGCCTCCCTTTTAAATAAGTTGAGGGAAAATTCTATTTAGATATAGAGAAAATATGGTGTTAAGAGGTGTGTAATGAATTTTCAAGCATATTTTATGATTATTTGGTATATTTTAATGTTACCTATTATATTTAAATTGTTATTATCACTTCGTTTAGAGTCACTTTTTAAAAGAGGGAGTGACCGATATACAATCGTGTTATTATATTCAGTCCTAACGGTAAGTCTTAGCAAACTTTTCCTAGACTACTTTGTGGATATCTTTCATCTCCTAAAAGAAATATTTTAAATCATGCATATTATCCTATCTTAGACATACATTTGAAGAGGGTGTATTTTATAAAAGATAGGTGATTGTATGAAAAAATTTATAATAGGATTTGTAGTCTTTGTCGCAACTTTAATTTGTATTCCATTTTCATTTCAAATGCTCCATCAATTGAATAATAATGAGAAGGAAGTAGCGGATACCGATACCCCATCTTTACCTAGTGTGCAAGGTGGAGAGTCTGAGGTGGGTGAGGAGTTAAATAAAGGAGAGGAACAGATTGTCACTGTTTTTAGAGAATCTAAGAATGAGGAAATAGATCTTCCTCTAGAAACTTATTTAGTGGGGGTCGTTTCGGGGGAAATGCCGGCTTTATATGATATTGAGGCGCTTAAGGCACAGGCTGTGGCTGCTAGAACATACACAATACAGTTATTAGAATCAACTGATCGTATTCATGATACAGTAAAACATCAAGTCTATTTAGACAATGAACAGCTCAAGGAAAAGTGGAAAGATAAGTTTGATGAGTATTATGCAAAGGTTTCGCAGGCTGTATCTGAAACCGCAGGTCAGGTGATTACTTATGAAGGGGAGTTAATTAAGCCATTTTATTTTTCAATTAGTAACGGATTTACTGAAAATTCCGAAGATTATTGGTCAACTGCATATCCTTATTTAAGGAGTGTTAATAGTGAATGGGATAAAACGGCGCCAAATTACGAGGTTGAAATGGAGTTTACCTTAGAGGAGTTAAGAAATAAATTTAATAATAAAGATTTAACCCAGGATAGTTTTGTTATCCTTAGCAAAACTGAAGGTCAAAATATAGATGAAATATTAGTGGGGGATAAGGTGTATTCCGGGCGTGAATTTCGAGAGGTTTTAGGATTAAGATCTACAGATTTTTCTATCAATTTTAGTAATAATAAAGTCATTATTACGACATTTGGATATGGTCATGGTGTCGGAATGAGCCAATATGGGGCGAATGAATTGGCTAAGCAAGGAAAAAAATATGATGATATTATTAAGTACTATTACCAAAATGTTAAAATAACGGAAAAATATAACTGATCTTGAATAAGATTCCTAAAAAGTGATCATCATAACTGTGAGGTGATGATCATATGAAATCAAAAGAAAGAATGTCAAAATTAAAAAACAAAAAATTATTTAAGAAAATCGATCCAATTAGCTTTGCATTAGTTGTGTTACTAGGAGCATCAGCAACCTTTGCTGGAGTCCAGTTATGGTTAACCGGAGTAAATGGCGATCAAACCGTCTCTAACCCTATCAGTGGGAATAAAGAAACAGTTTCTACTAAAGGTGATGAGACAACTGCTGTTAATAAAACAACGGATGCTAAAACAGTTGCTTTATTACAAGAAACAATTAAATATCCTTTAGAAGCAGAAGATATTACAGTAGCGAAATCTTACTACAATCAAGAAGCTGATACAAAAGAGCAAATGAATAGTTTATTTAGTTATACAGTAGGTGAGACAAAATATACACAGGAATCTAAAGGGGTAAGTTTAAAAGACTCTGATAATAAAGAAGTAAATGTTTTAGCTGCATTATCTGGAAAAGTTCTAACAGTAAAGGATGAAGTTTTAAAAGGAACTGTTGTTACAATTGAACACGAAAATGGAGTGAAAACTGTTTATACAGGAGTTTATGATGTAGCTGTAAAAGCTGGAGATGAACTAGAACAAGGTGATGTTATTGGTAAAACAGGATCTTCACAATTAGAACCAGATTCAGGAAATGTTGTTCACTTTGAAATCGTAAAAGATGATACTAAACTTAACCCAAGTGATATAATTGATACTAAATTAGGAGATTTATAAAATACTTAACACGGTGTGGATAAAGCTTCTATACTAAAGTTATATCAGATTACTTAAGAATAGTAGTATATAATTGAATATATTGAATATAATAAAAAATACACTAATGTAATTTAGTGTATTTTTTTGTTGAAAAATATT
>DKYS01000135.1 GCA_002493395.1 Turicibacter sp. UBA7094
CTTGATCCATCTTTTCACACACTATTTTTTTACATAAACTTTTTTCTCTTTTTGTCCTTCAATTGATCATATCCAATTAGACTAGCCGACTAAAAACCTGTAAGGCTAGTCTAATCACTTATATGACCAAAATTTTAATGTATAACTTACCTATCTTAATTAGATACTTGGCCCTACGATGCGTACTGTGCCTGGGATACCCCCTGCCGCTTATATTCCACCACTAAAACCATCATATCATCTTTAATTTTTCCCTTATGTTTACTAACTGTTGCTTGTAAAATATTTTTAGCCATGTATTTAGGGGATGTTCCCATTTGCCCTAAAATCATGCTCTCTAACTCATTAATATCTGGATATTGTTCAACAATACCATCACTACACATGATTAATATATCATCTTCTTCTAAATCTAACGTAACGTGATCAACATCTTGATCACTCATAACGCCTACTGGAAGTTGCGCTAAATTAATTAATTCAATCTGATGATTTCTAATAAAGAATGTCGGCGTTGCTCCTTTTTTATAAAAAGTAGCCCTTTGCCGCTCCCTGTCAATCATGCAGACATCTAACGAAAAGAATCTTTCGTTCGCATTGGAATGTTGTTTTAATTGTTGTAACGTCTGGATAGCTGTTTTAATTGGAATATTAAAACTTAACAAACACTTCAAAATTTTAAGGGCTTCTGAGCTTTCTTTATGAGCTAACTCACCATTCCCCATTCCATCACTAATTGCAATAAACGTTTGACCATTCGTGAAATTCTCATAGATATAACTATCTCCTGAAATCCTATTTCCATCTTTTCCAACATAAGAAACTGCATGATCAATTTTAAACAAATTAGAAGAATAAATTTTTATTTTTGTTTGCTTTCCTTTTGTCTTCTCAACAATTAAACGAAGTGGTTCATTCGTAATCCCTTCAAGTATTGCCTGAATAGACAACAACGTTAACTCTTTCGGGGGCGAATTAATCACCAAATCCATTTTGATGAGTCTTGGATAAAGACTTTTAATCTTAATGTCCGAACACCTCACATTAATTCTTTCCAGCTCTTCCTTAATACGGTTGAACTGCAGTTCAAAGTCATGACGATCGTACATCATTGATTGCACCATATTGTCAATTGCCAATCCGATACAATCTAAAACCACGTCAACTCTGATTAACTGACCCTTACCTATAAAGGAGCGTAACGATTTTATTAACTGTTGAAAATTTACGAGCTGATTAAATAACTGACTAATCGTATAAATATTCAACCGATCTTTACTCTCCCTCTTCGGCTTAGGCGAAAATGTTTGCTTCATTTTCGTTACGAGTTCCATGCTTCTCTCTCCTCCTAATGGCCTTAACTAATTGCTCCCTCCCGTGGGCTCAATTCGTACCCCTATATTACCATTCATCAACTAGGGATTTTGTCACTTTCTTGGAATCATTTAAATTTTTAACAGACACAATTTTTACATCTTCGGCACATCTGTTAAAAATAAAACAGCTATTCTACCTTCTTTTACACGACTCGGCAGCATAGTGCTATAAACTTTTAAAAACTTTTATGTAAAAGTGAATAAAATTAGATTTACAAACATAGCCCTCTTTGTTCACCTCTATTTCCTCTTAAATAACACACACAACTGAAGAGAAAAGTTTGAATATTCCCTCAACTCTATCTCTGACTAATACCTTCGACTATTCGATTAAACCTTAGCTAAAAATGCATCTCCCCTCTATTGACACGTTTTTTTAAAAGAGTTATATTGTGTATATAGAGTATATACAATATAACAGGAGGTGATTAGTTTATTTATGGAAATAGTCATCAGCAATACCAGCAAAAAACCGATTTACGAACAAATTACTGATCAACTAAAACAACACATCATATCTGGGGTTCTTCAGGAAGGGGATGCCCTTCCTTCCATGCGCGCTCTCGCTCGCGACCTTCACATAAGCGTTATTACGACGAAGCGAGCATATGAGGACCTTGAACGTGCAGGATTTATCGAAAGTATTGTTGGAAAAGGAAGTTTTGTCACTCAACATAATAAAGAATTATTAAAGGAAGAAAAACAACGACAAATTGAAGAACACTTCACCCGTGCCATTGAATTAAGTAAACAGTGCGGCATCTCATATGAGGATTTAGCTGAGATTTTAAAACTTTTATATACTGAGGAGGAATAAAAATGGAAAATGCGATAGAAGTTAGAGGGCTCTCCAAAAAACGAGATGGATTTTTCTTAAACAATGTAAACCTAACCGTTCCTAAAGGCTATATTGTCGGATTAATTGGGGAAAATGGAGCCGGAAAAAGTACAACGATTAAGGCTATCTTAAACCTAATCGATAAGGATTCTGGGACAATCAAACTATTCGGTCAAGATTATCAACAACATGAAATGTCGATTAAACAAGAAATTGGAATCGTCTTTGATGATTGCCATTTTCCTAAACAATTAACCCCAAAAGATTTAAATTTCATTTTAAAAAACATCTATCTAAAGTGGGATACTCACTTATACCTTGACTATCTCAATCAATTTAAACTCCCTTTAAACAAGCCGATAAAAGATTTTTCACGGGGGATGAAAATGAAATTATCACTCGCTACTGCATTAAGTCACCATCCTAAACTTCTTATTTTAGACGAGCCGACAAGTGGACTCGATCCGATTATTCGAAATGAAATTCTCGATATCTTTTTAGACTTCATTCAGGATGAAGAACATTCCATCCTAATTTCATCACATATCACAAGTGATTTAGAGAAAGTCGCCGATTATATCACCTTTATTCACGAGGGAGAGATCGTCTTCTCTGACTCTAAAGACCACCTTCTTTATGATTACGGACTTATTAAATGTCAAGAAAAGGACTTTTGCTCGATTGACCCAGAAGATATCATCAACTATAAAAAGCATCCTTATCATATGGAAGTACTTATCAAAAATAAAAGAAAATTAGAAAATAAATATAAAGCATTAACGATGGATTCAGTCTCTATTGAAGATTTAATGCTTTTACATATTGGGGGGCGTAAATGATGAAAGGGCTAATTATAAAAGATTTCTTAAACTTAAGAAACAACATTAAAACGATGTTGATTACCATACTTATCTATTTATTATTCTTTATTTCCTATGATCCAAGCTTTTTAAGTGGGTTGTTAATTATGATTTTTTGTTTACAAAGCCTAAGTACTTTCTCCTACGATGAGTACGCGAATTGGGATGTATTCGCCCTATCACTTCCTATTTCACGAAAAGAACTCGTTCTTAGTAAATATATCGTCTTCGCTATCTTCCCGATCGCTGGAACAATTCTTTCAGAAATAATAGTCACTGGGATTTGTCTTGTGAAAGGCATCCCTATTAGTGCAGAACTTTTTATATCCGGCATTGCCATTTTATTTACAGCGGAATTACTGATCTTATTTTTACTTCCATTTGTCTTTAAATACGGAATTGAACGCGGCCGTATGATGATGATGGTTATCAGTTTTAGTCTATTTGGTGGGATTGTTTTATTAGGTAAGTTTTTAAAAGGAATATTGACTCCTCAACTGATCACTCATTTAGAAACATTACTTCCCCTTTTACCGTGGATTGGAATCATCACTCTACTCATCGTTGCCTACTTCTCTTATCAATTATCCTCTCGAATCGTTTTGAAAAAAGAATATTAAAAATTTAAAAGGCGTACATCCCGTAATGTATGCCTTTTAACATATAATAAATTGATGAGATAAATCATGGAGAAAACCCGTTAACGCTTAGCCTGATAGGTTTCATTACAGGATTGTGATTTACGAAAACTTTACCTCATCTGACGATTTTCAGCTTTTTTTGAGTATTAGCATCACAAACTAGAATGATTGTATAAAATGTATAACTTTTTCTCTCCCCCCCTATGAAAATTTCCATCTCCTAACTAGAATATTTTTCAAAAAAAGATAACACTATAAGATAATCGCACTATACGTTGCAAATTAAATGGGGAATTTAATATATCTATGACGCAAAAACTACTTCCCTTCATTGGAGGAATCATTCTATTTATCCTTGTTTTATACCAATTAATACTCTAAGAACTCCTTCTTTTGGGCACAAAAAAACTCATTCCAAACGGAATGAGTTTTTAAATATATGCTAAACAAGTATCGTTAGTTAGAACGACGACGCTGTGTTTTCATGTTCTTTTTAAGAGCCGATTGTTTCTCATCGCTATCCTTTAAAAAGTTAGTAATTGCTTTATCTAAGTCTAAAGCTGGACGAGCTGGCTTTTCTGGGCGTGCTGGTTTCATTGAAAGGTTAATTTTCCCTTCTGGTGTCACCTCTTTAACGCGCACAGTTACTTCCTGACCCACGCTGACAACATCTTCAACTTTTTCTACGAATTTCTCAGATAACTCACTAATGTGTACAAGTCCTGATTTTCCATTTTCTAACTCCACAAATGCACCAAACTTCTTCACACTCGTGACTTTACCATTTAACTTTTGACCAGCTGTGATTGACATAAAAATCGACAGTCCTCCTCATATTTTCTATAATTTTAATTTAGTTATTCTTGTCCTTGTGGAAGCTTAAATAATATCTCGCCTTCCTCGGATTTAAAATATTTCTCGCGTGCAAGCTGAGCAATGTAATCCTCATTTTCAAGTTTGCTTATTTCATTGCGATAATATTCCTCTTTTTCAATTAACTCATCATATTCTTTTTCATATGTGGCTAATTTCTCCCTAGCTTCGGTAAGTTTGGCTAAACGACTTGTATACATGCAAGCCCCTATCACACAAAAGAATCCTATAATTAGGCTCATTGTTAATATCCGGCGATAAAATAATTGTTGCCGTCTTTTTCGATTATTCTTCTGTACTAGAGTTAACTTTCTTTCTACCACGTCGTCGTTTCTCCTTTTTCTTCTTCTTACTTGATATAGATTTTCCAAATTTAGCTAAAGGCGTGTAAAATAAAAGCTTTAAAATTCTAAGAAACAACATTATTATATCAGAAACAAGCTTGTAAATAAACATAATGGGGGAAATTACTAAGATATTCACCACTTTTTTTATAAAGTGTGCAACTGTGAATAAACTCTCCCCTAACATTTCAAGATCACGATGCAATGGCTGTTTTAAGAATTTAAAGTAAACGATAACTCCAACAACTAAGAATAGTAAAATATACAAATGAAAGATACCTTCATTCACATTATATATATAGATAAAGGTAAGGGGAATTTGGATTAACCAGTACAAAACAATAATCACCCATTGTATGGACTGATTAAATAAAATCTCTTTAACGATATAAACAAAATCTAACGTTACACCGATAAATATTCCATACAATAGGACGTGAATCATTAACAAAAATTGAATTTGTAAACTCATTACTTAAATAATTTGCTAAAGATTCCTTTTGAGTCTTCACCAATCATGTCTAAATCATCATATTCATAACCGGTAATATACCCCATAATCGATAGCTCTCCCTTTTCAAGATCAAGATTCTTAAGCTCTAAATCCATTCCTCTCACTGTTAAAATCCCCATTGTTGTGTCAATCGTAAACAACTCGCTATCAAAACTTAACAACTTCTTAATTCCACTAACGTCCATTAGCTTCCTTTCTTTCATGGATACCTGATGGTACCCTAATAGCGTGCTTGGTTTTTGCTTCATGTACGACTCTTTCTCATAAATGTTCATCTTCTTATCCCTCCGTTATCTGTTTTATCACTAGCAACTTATGATTGTTCTAAGCGAAATATAACTGACGGAAAGAAAGACCTTGTTTCTACTCCATATTTTATGAAATCTGCTCCTAATTCGTGAATATAATCGACACCTTTTTTCGTTCCTCTTCCTTCTTAAGGGGCAAGATGACGAATTAATTCTTTTATTAAGGTTTGAGTAATAAACGAAAAGATCCTCATTAATCAAATAGGCACAAGACTCTAAGAAAAAACAGTGACCCTATTTAATCATTTAACTGGAAAATAATCCCTAAAAACTTTAGACGATAGTCCAACTCCACCAATCACTTCTCTAAGCACTCCCCAAACCTAGAACACCGTCTAGCAAGTCAGAATCGATGCGCTTCATTAAATTTTCTATCGCCTCGTATAGCAAGAAAAAATACCGTCTAAACAAAAATAGGTCGCTACGGAAGCGACCTATTTTCATTAAAAAATCTTTAAAAGTTATCCACAAACTGAATTCACAAAAGTCAATGACATTAAGTTATACAACAGAATGCAGTACAACCTTCAAATATTTTTAACTATTACTTGGCAAGTGGTATTTCCCTTGCGTTCGTTATCGGCTACCAAACCGAATTTCAAGTAATCGTCAATTATAATATATGTTTCCTCGTGACTTTTATACCTTTTAATTAACAAAATAATAAAAATCTTCGTTTGGTAATGACCCACCTACTGTTTCTGGATTAAATTCATATAATTTTTTTAAATACGAATCGACCTCTACACATGCATTTTCCGCGGTTTTAAACATTAAATTAGATTGTGGAATTGACTCAATAATACTATTTTCTGGCATTTCAAAACCAATTTGAATAGCTTCATTTGCCATTTCTTCTGTCGATTCATTTGCGAATGAAATACTTGCATCTATTTGTGCTAGTAAAGGTTCAATCACCTCTTGATGGTTCTCAATCAAATCTTTATGAACGAATAAACTTACCTGTGGATAAGAATTGCCCCCATATAACTCCCTCCACTGCTCCTGAAAATCCATGACGACATTAACATGATCCATCGTTGTTTTTAAGACAGATAATGAAGGTTCTGCAATAACGGCGATCTCTGTTTCTCCTGATGCAAACCTCGCCTGAACATCAGCAACACTTGGTAAATATTCAATTTCAACTGAATCAAGTAATCCCTTTTCCTTTAAAATACACTGTAAAACAATATCGGGTGTACTCCCTTCACCAAAGGTCGTAATCTTTTTCCCCGCTAAATCATCAAAGTTTAAACTCTCTTGACTAATTAAATATAAATCTCCCCACACTAAAGAGGCTACTAATTGATAAGGAACCCCCTGTTGATAAAGTGTCGCCCCCAGGTTGGTTGGTGCCACAATGACCTGCGATGTCTCGGAAGTAAAAGCGTCAGCCAATGCATCACTTCCCTCCGTATAAGAGGAAATTGTATACTTGACATGATCTCCCAAATTAGGCATCGTGGATTTAAAATGGGTCAAAGCCATCGCTGTTGATCCATCTGGAATTAACATATCAAACGAAACCTCATCAAACTGTGGAGTCTCTGCTATCTTTTCCTCTTCGTCTAAATCTTGATCCTTTTCCTCTACTTTGGGTGTTTCTATTTCCTTATCTTCTTCTAACGTCTGATTTGCGCATCCGACGAGCGTTAATATAAAAACAACTATTGCTAAAAGTTTTTTCATTCCATTTTCCTCCCCTATGACTAACTACCTCCGATTATACATAAGCACAGAACATTTATCCGTAAGAAAAATAAGTCATATTTCGCATGCGGTTCTACAAATTCATCAAATGATGCAACAATTTTAACAAACGGATAAGAATCTATCAAAAATGTAAAGATTATGCTTCCCCATCGCTAACAAATAGCGAGAAATTTAGTTATAATTTTTAAGATTCATCCTCTTTTGTCGCTTTATATGAGAAAATGAAAGGCTTTTATTCCTTTAAATAAAGACATTTGTTATAATGTTAGTGAATTTTCTGTACGATTGGAGACACAAAATGAGCTATGTTACATTCAATCATGTTTTTAAAACTTATTCCCAGTCCAATAAAACCGTCATTAAAGATTTCAACCTCTCCATTTCTAAAGGAGAATTTATTGTCATTGTTGGACCTAGCGGAAGTGGCAAATCCACCTTACTCGAACTCATCTGTGGATTTGAAAAAATTACTTCAGGGAATATTCAAATTGAGGGACAATGCATTAACGAGACATTACCTAAAGATCGCGATGTGGCCATGGTCTTTCAAAGCTATGCCCTTTTACCTCATCTTAACACCTATGAAAATATTGAATTTGGAATGAAATTACGGAAGTTACCAAAAAAACAACGAGAGGAAAAGGTAAAGTGGGCTGCACGCATCCTTCAGCTAGAAGACTACCTAAATGCTTTGCCTAAAAATCTTTCAGGTGGTCAACGTCAACGTATCGCCATTGCCCGGGCGATGGTTAGAGAACCTAAGCTTTTCCTCATGGATGAGCCTCTTTCCAATCTAGATGCTAAATTAAGAGAATCTACGGGTAATGAAATTACCCAATTACATCGAAGGCTAAAAGCTACAACCATTTATGTCACCCATGATCAAACAGAGGCCCTAACGATGGCAGATCGAATGGTTATTTTAAATGAAGGAATAATTCAACAAATTGGAACTCCTTTTGAAATTTACACTCAACCATCCAATCTCTTTGTAGCTACCTTTATTGGAAAACCACAAATTAATATTTTTAACGTTGTATACAGCCATCAACAGATAACATTATTTAACTATATCACCCTTAATGTAGGAGACCGTTTTTCTTCTCTTGAGCCAAATGAAGAATATCTCTTAGCCATCCGGGCCGAACATATAAAAGTAGATAATGATTGTGGAATAGCAATGGTGATTCAAAAAATTGAATATCTCGGAAGCGAGGTCATTCTCTACTTAAACGTAGAAGGAATGACCGTCACCATGAAATCGTACCAAAAATTAGATTATAAAACGGGGGCCTCAATTAGGGTATTTTTTGACTTAAATCACGCTCACGTTTTTAATAAAACAACCCACGAAAGGATTGAACTCAATAATGAACAAAATTAAATTATTATTAGCGAGTATCTCATTACTCTCATTGGCGGCATGCCAATCTAAACCGAAAGTAGAAGAAGGCAAAATTGGGGGAACGTTAACGGTTGTCACTTCTCGTCCTGATGCTGACGAGCTATTTGAGGATATCGAAGCAGGATTTAAGGAAAAGTATCCTGAGGTTGAAGATATTATTTGGGAATCTTCAAGCGACTATGATGCCGATATTATGAAACGAATGAACACTAAAGATTATGGAGATGTCTTATTTGTACCCTTTTCAATGGCAGGGACACCAAGTGAATACGAAAATTACTTCTATCCTCTTGGAAAAGTGGAAGATTTAGAAAAGAAATATTTAGATGTCACAGAGGCTGTGTATAACGATAATGTCTATGGACTCCCTGTCTCAATTAATATTCTAGGATTTGTTTATAATGAGGATGTCTTAAAGGCAGCGGGAATCGAAAGTATGCCAACATCAACAGACGGTTTACTTACAACTTGTGAACAAATCGAATCAAAAACAGGGGCTACCTGCTTCTATACAAACTACAATACCTCTTTAGGTGTTTGGGCGGGAGCTTTGTCATCATACGGTGAAAATTATAAAGAGGCAGCGCTGAATGGTAACCCATTTGATGAGGGGCAACCTATTCGTGAGGTCATGGATTTATTCTACCAATTAGCAGCGGGTGGATATATTGAAGAAGATCCAATTACTGGTGACTACAATCAATCGCTTCAATTATTAGCCGATGGAAAAGTAGCTATGATTATGCGTGCCTCTCAAGACTTAGCAACCATTCAAGCGTTGAATGATTCGGAAGATAACATTAAATTAGCTCCATTCCCAACTACTTTAAATGGAACAACAAGTATTCCTGTTGGTGCCCCTGGAGTCATCGGTATTAATAAAAATACAGACAATTTAGCAACAGCACAGGCATTTTTAGAATATTTTATTTCTTCTGAAAGTGGATACGCAGCAGATTTAGACGGGGTGCCTGTTGTCATCGAGGAATTAAATGATGATCAACGTGCTTTATTTGAAGATGGAACAATCGTAAAAACAGCCTCAACTGAAGATGCAGCCATTCAAGAGCGATATAGCGCGGTTGCCGGAGAAGTTGGAATTGCCCGACTAACCGATGTTTTACAAAAGGTAATCAATATTGGATTGTATCCAGAACAAAATCAAAGTTATGATGACTACGTCAAAGAATTGCAAACTGCTTGGGACCAGGCGTTAAAAAATTATGAATAGTTCATTACATAAAAAAGAAAGAGTCCTCATCGGACTCTTCCTTTTTATTCCCTTATTATTATTGATTACCTTTGGATTCTTACCTTTACTTGAAATTATCTCTTATAGCTTCACTTCTTGGAATGGAATTAGTACACAAAAACCTTGGGTAGGATGGGACAACTATGTAAAAATTTTAACGGCGCCCAAATATTTTCAAGTATTTATCAACAACCTTTACTACTTTGGATCAGGACTTTTACAAATTTTAATTGCCCTATACCTCGCCATCATTTTATCATTTAAAGTGAAATTCAAATCTTTCTTTAAGGCAAGCATTGTTTTTCCAACATTGATTAGTGGAGTCGCTATTTCAATGATGTTTCGACTCTTTTATACACCAGATGGTCCCTTCGATACACTTCTGACGGCCCTCGGTTTAGAAAAGATGATTCACTTTTGGCTTGGAGATCCCCGGTATGTTAATTACACCCTAGCTGGAATCTCACTTTGGCGCCATACAGGCCTTCGCTTTCTAATGTTTTATGCGGCAATTCAAACCATCCCAAAAGAATATTATCAATTAGCGGAAATAGAAGGGGCAACATTTATTCAAAAAGTTCGTTATATTATTCTCCCCAACATTCACACCATTCTAAAGATTAACTTTATCCTATTAACAGTCGGGGCCGTTACAGCATTTGAGATTCCGATGATTATTACGAATGGTTCTAATGGAACCACCACCTTCTTACTTCAAACACTCAAAACAGCGTTTGAACAAAAACAACTTGGGCTTGCTGCAAGTATGGCTGTTGTGATGATAATTGCCCTTGTTTTAATCACCTCCCTCCAAAAAAAATTATTTAGGAGTGATAACCATGATTTTTAAACGTTTACTCCTCTCGATTTTGAAATATTTTAGTCTCCTAATTTGGACGTTTATTGTTTTTTTTCCTCTTCTAACCGTCTTTTTTGGGTCCTTTAAAACTTACAGTGAGTTTATGTCCACATCTGGAGTAACCCCTCCGGTAAACTTTTTTAATTTTGAAAATTATTACATCGCCCTAACAAAGGGAAAAATGCTCACTGGATTTTTCAACACCTTTATTTTAATTCTTGCAGGTGTTAGTGGGAGTATCTTTATTGGTTCTATGGTGGCCTATGTGATTAGTCGGTTTAATTTTAAAGGGAAAAAATTAATTTTATTTCTATATCTTTTTGTCTCCATTATCCCTATGGAAGTTTCTCAAGTTTCAACCTTCAAAATTATTACGGCCCTTGGTCTATATAACACTCGATTAGCCCCTATTTTACTCTATCTCGGGGCAGACGTCTTGATGGTCTATCTGTACCTCCAAGTTCTTGAAAAAATTCCACGGGAAATCGATAAGGCAGCTATGTTAGAGGGGGCCTCTTATTTTCAAATTTATAGAAAAGTAATCTTTCCACTTTTAAAACCGGCGACAGCAAGCGTCATTATGTTGAAGGTTATTTCAATCTACAATGACTTTTATATTCCCCACCTTTATATGCCAGGGGAAAATTTAAATACGATTTCGACGGCTTTATTTAACTTTATGGGACCACATCGAATTGAGTGGAATGTTATTAATGCCGCAATTATTTTAAGCTTAATCCCGATGTTAATTTTCTTTCTCATTTTACAGAAGCAAATTTATACTGGATTGACAGCGGGAAGTATCAAATAAAGGGAGTGGATTTATGAAAAAGAAAAACTTTTTACAACGTGCCTATACGGTGATGGAAATTAGGACAGGATTTGCAACTGGGCTTCCTGTTCTAAGTGGGGGACTATTTGGCGCATATTTAGCCCAAAACTTGAAAATCATCCCGCTTCTGTTAATGTTTATGACCGGTTTTTGCTTAAATATCGTGGCAAACGTCGCAAATGAACTTCGTGCTTATCTAAAAAGCGAGGAAAATGAAGAGACATTTACCCATCATCTTGGAAGTGAAGGACTGGTACGGGGAGATGCAACGGTTGTGGATACCTTAATTGTTCTCTTCTTTTTTCTCGGCGTGAGTGGTCTTGCAGGACTAACCCTCGTCTTCGTGGCCCAAAACATAAATATTTTAATTATTGGGATTTTAAGCGCCTTTGCAGCAATTGGTTATTCACTTGGACCAAAACCTTATATTGTCTATCCGATTGGAGAACTGGTTTCAGGGCTTTTCGTTGGGGCGATTAGTACGTTGATTTCGGCTTACTTACAAACCGATCATCTAAACCTTCCCATTGTTCTTTATTCTATTATTCCGATGATGATGACAGTGTTTCTGATGTCAACCAACAATACCTCAGACATTGAGAAGGATCGAGGGCATCGCATAACCTTACCACATGTCATTGGATTTAGAAATTCAATTAAACTTATTATTCCAGAGGCAATACTGATGTTTATGGCTTGGACGGCACTTTATCTCATTGGGGGGATTACTCTACTGATGTTTATCAGTGGGGTTTTGATCTTCTATTACTTTGGGTATATTCGTTGGTATAAAGATTATTATCAAATCCAAGCACCTTACAAAGAGATGGGGCGTGAATTCGGTCCAAGACCTTTATTACTGATCTATAGCTTTAATCTTATATTATCCACAGAATTCTTTATTTACCTTATCCAATCTTAAGGAGGACTCGTGATGACGATTCATTTAACATTAATCAAGAAAAATCCACTTACGCTTCAAATTTTACTCGCTCAAAAGTTGGGATTGTTTCAAAAACATAACGTTTCAGTTGATTTATCCACAACCGAAGATTTTTTATTTGATGGAAATAATCCTTTCTTCTGCGGAAAATCGGATGCAATGGTTGGTGATACAACTTTCTTCTTTTATATGCTTAAACGTGGAAAAGATGCGGTTATTACCTCAGATTTAACCCGAACGATTCATTTAGTAGCAGGTCGGCACCCGATTCAGGATCTTTCTCATTTAAAAATTGGAGCAAGCCGTGCCGGGCTTCTTCGCCTCTTTTTAGAAACAGATTTAAAGGAAATGATTCCTCATGCCAGTATTACATGGATTAATAACTCCTATGAGCGACTCGCCGCGCTCGATAAGGGAGAAATTGAAGCATTAGTAGCCATTGATCCTTTTGTCACAGATGTTTTAGAAACCGGAGGAAAAATCTTATGGAGCTTAGCCAATAGCTCACACAATTGGGTAATGTGGGCCTTTGACCGAACCTTTTATGAACAAAATCAAGAGGCTGTGTATAACTTCTATCAAGCGCTAGAAGAAGCCACCCTTCTTTTTAATCGTTCCTCACCTGAGCAACGGATTCAATTAGCGAAAGATTGTGGATATCCTGACAACCTTGCCTCTCGATTTGCGTCTTTCACTTTCGAACCCTATCATCCTTATGACTTTGAAGACTTTAATCTCTGCCAAAACTGGATGTATGAAAACAAAGAAATCGACCAACTCTACGATCCTCATCAGTGTATCGTTAATCCATTTAAAAAGCCTGCGTCTCATTAGAGATGCAGGCTTTTTATTTTGCAGCGTATTGTGGTCCATCATCTCATTTCCTTTTCTCCCTCAACTAGCATCCCCCTGGTATAACGTGGAATATCTTGTATTAAAAAGACCTCCTACTTTTTCGAGTCAAAGTTAGAGGTCTTTTCATTTGTAATGGGGTTTTATTCAAAAATTTCAATACCTGTAATCTCATCTAGAGATGGACGTTCAATTCGTTCCTCTGAGATAATTTCATACATATAAGCAGCATCTTGTTTTTTTGTTGAATCTTTAATATCTGTCACACGGACTTTTAAAATTTTATTTCCATAGTATAGCGTTAACTCATCACCTAATTTAACCGTTGAGCTCGATTTTGCAACTTTTCCGTTAATTTCAATACGTCCTTTATCTGCAACTTCCTTCGCTAATGTACGGCGTTTCACTAGACGAGAGACTTTTAAATATTTATCTAAACGCATGATGAACATCTCCTTTTCATTTCATTCTTATTTGAAGACTAACATTCTTTTTTTGGTGGAACATAGATTGTCGTTAAATTATCTAATTGAAAATTATGGTCCAACTCATAGAGTTTAACCCATTTTAACTCTTGTAAAGAACTTCCCGCTGCCTTAACGATACAGACTTCATACTCATCATCATAAACTTCCATTAAATCTAACTTTAAATTAGAAGCTGTTAACTGATCAAATACTTGTGGAATAATAAGATGTTGCTTCGGAACAACTGCTTCGTAATCAAAATCTAACGCATCCATAACTTGTAATCCCTCAATTGGATCAATCGCAAGCGCAGCAAACATCGGATCTAAGAAACTTTGCCCACCTAAAATAACAGCATCCGCTTCATGAACTAACCGTTTCACTGCATACTCAGCAACACATGGATGACCTGGTGTTGCATAAATTAAATCTCCCTTTTTTGCTTCCTCTTTAATCGTCTCAATAATTTCCTCATAAACAGCTTCAAACGTCTCATGTTTCATATACACATCATCAAATGCACGATAAGCAATCTGATTTTCTTCTAAAAAATTAATCATCGGATGTTCTGCCGTTCTTAAAAATAAAGGTAACCCCGATTTCAATTTTGCCACGACTCCTCGTGTAAGCTGAGAATCATCCCCAGCTCCTAATCCTACAATATAAATCATTGATTACCAATCCTTCCTTTTAAACTCTAATACCTATCTTCTACTAATATTGGTCAGAAAAGACACCTTTATTCAGCGCCTGAACGAACCGACTGTGCCTTCGCCTGAGCCTGTTGTCTTTTCTGTTTCTGTTTACGTCGGCGTGATCGTTTAGTCGCAGCCTGAGATGTCATTAAGAAAATCCCCATTAATACGGCATATACTAATATTCCCGCTAAGGCCTGAATCGCCAAAGAAATCATATTATAAACTCGTACATCATCCAGACCCGATAAAATTTTAGGAATTTGCGGTTCAATATAGGTCAGTACAAGCCAAATCCCTGCCGATGAAAAACCTACCTTTAAGAGATTAATAAATGAACTCTTATATATCATTTTTCTAAATTGATATAAATTAATCAGTGCCATTATCCCAAGCGATGCCACCGATGCAATCGCCGTTCCAGAAATACCTAAGCTCGACGTTAATGGAGCAGTTAAAGAAATTTTAACTAAAACTCCTCCAAGTACTGAAATTAATAATTTTGTATACTGTTCTTCCTGTTGCATAATGGCCATACACAAGAAAATAAATGGATAAAACAATACCTGTAAGGTCAATAATCTCAATGCATCAATGCCACCATTATCTTTAAATAACGCAATATTAAGTTCATCAACGACATTAAATAAACCTACACACGCGGGAATTGAAAGAGCAATTACCATAAATAAAGACGTATTAAATACCTTCTTTCGCTCTTTGCTCTCCCTCAAACCTACCATTTGTGGAACGGTTGAAGACACAATAGCGCCCGTAAACACGGTTGCCGTCTGAACAATTGGTAATCCGCGATCAAAGCTCCCCTTAAGGGCCATCGCCTCCAACGAAGGAACCCCGCTATTAACTAAAGAATTAAAAACGAAGAAACTATCGATTAGCTGAAAAATAATCAAAATTCCAGCACTTAAAAATAGATAGATTGATTTCTTTAAAAATCTAGGACGACGTTTCATTTTCAAATAGATTTGTGGTTGATCATCTAGATGCTTCGCAAATAAATAAACAATAGCGAGCAAAGGTCCAAATAAACCACCTAGATAGGCAAAATAAGCTAATCGATAAATATTTTGCCCTTGAATCATCACTAAAGCAAAAATAATCGCTCCTACTCGAATCAATTGTTCAATCGTCGTCGAGTAGGCAACCACCTGAATCGTATTTGCCCTCGTCTGGGCCACGCCTCGCCAATAAGAAATAATCGGTATTAATAAAAATGCCAAGGCAACCACACGGATAATCCAAGTTAATTGCATATCCCCCATCGTATACGCAATGAAATGACTTCCTAAAAACAAGCCTACAAACGAAACAAGCCCAAAAATCCAAAGAGAATTTTTAATATACCGTTTAACGTCCTCACTATATTGATGCGTGAGTAATAATTCCGAAATAATGGTTGGTAATACCACACCATTAAGCGTTGTATAAATCCCAATTAAAGGATAAACCTGTTGAAAGACGTAAAGTCCTTCATCACCTGAAATATTTTGATATGGAACTTTATATAACAAACTTAGCAACTTTACAAAAAAGGCTGTTATTGTTAAAATCATCGTCCCCTTCATCCAACCCGACTTCATATCATTTAAGCCCTCCCTAGCTTTCACTTATCAACTTCTTATTATATCATCAAAATGAATCTCTTGAAAAAAGGACAGTTAATTTTTTTAAAAATAACCCCTTTATTTTCATAAATTTCTATAAACCTCCTTCATTGAAACTCTCTCTTATTAAAATTGTACTAAGCTATTTGTTCAAAGATCTCTATCTTTTTTTCCTACGGTCATTTTTTCCCTTTGATAAAAAAGTATAAAAAAGATATAATAATAAGGTTACACAAAGACATTTAACACAAATTATATTTAGCTTTTTATAGAGGTGATATCACATGAGAACGACTGGAGATAGTCCAATGTGGACAAAGAATATGGAAGAAAAAAAGATATATCCGTCTTTATCGGGGGATATTAAAACAGACATCGTCATCGTTGGTGGCGGAATAACTGGCGCCCTAACTGCTCATTACTTTATGAAACAAGGAATGAAGTGTGTTTTAGTGGATAAGAATAAAATCGCCACGCATGCGACTTCTACTTCAACTGCCATTTTAAAATACGAAATTAATCCGGGTCTAAAAAAATTAATATCTCATGTTGGGGAACAAAATGCTCAACATGCCTTTTTATTCGGTTATCAAGCCGTTATGGAAATAAGTCAAATTATTAAAGAGATTAATAGTCCTTGTGACTTTTCATTTAAGCCTGCCTTCTTCTATACCGAAGATTCTCAACAAACCGATGCTATGGAACAAGAATGTAAGGCTCGACAAGCCATTGGGATTAGCTGTGAGTTATTCACAAAAGAAAAAAACGAAAATGAATTTAGTTTTAACTTTGAATCAGGTATTTACTCTCACTATGGGGCTGCCATCATGAATCCAGTCCAATTTACTCATGACCTAATCGAATTTAATGTCAAAAAAGGGTTAGAAGTTTTTGAAAATACCCACATCGTCGATTATAATCTTTCATCTCACCAAAGTATCCTCACAACAGAGGATGAATTCACAATTACTGCAGAGAAAGTCATCATCTGTACAGGAGTGAATGCTCTTGAATTTTTCAAACATGAAAAACCGTTCTGTCAACTTTACCGCACTTTCTCTATTCTCACTAAACCTGTGGATAACTTTAAAGGGTGGAAAGAAAGTTGCATCATTCGTAATGATAAAAAACCTTACACTTACTTACGAACAACCTTAAATAATGAAATCATCATAGAGGGAGAAGATTTAGCGATTACTGACTTAGAAGGAGAAATCGCTAATATGGGAGACCGTGATCCTCTAGCTCTTCAACAATATCATCAATTGTTACGTCGTGTACGAAAAATGTTTCCACAAATTGATGAAATTAAAACATCATCTTGGTTCCACGGATTATTTATTGATACCAAAGATGGATTACCATTTATCGGTAAACATCCTGACTATCCAGGGGCATATTTTAATTTAGGGTATGGCTCTAATGGGATTTTAAGCGCCCTGATTGGTGCTAAATTAATTTCTCAGGATGTTGCGGGAAAAAACCCACCCGAATTAGAAATTTTTAAATTTAATCGTTACTAAAAAAGAGCGTATTCCACGCTCTTTTTTTCATATCTCCCCTCTTTGACTCATATCCTATAATAATCATTCGACTAAAAAGGGAGGCATCCGATGATGGCTAATCGTTCACCCAAAAGAGGTATTGCTTATAACCGTGCACTTCGAAGTATTGTCGCCATCTTAATTGGAATCATCATCCTTTTAATAATTTACACCTTTATCTAGCACCTAAAAGACAGACAGTGTCTCTTTCTTTTAGAATATTCCAACGTTTAACAAGTGACATTTTCTGAACCTGAATCCGTCTTATTATTTCAACTTAAAGATTCTATCATATCATAGGAACTATTATCATCCATATTAAACAATAGTAACCAAGGAGAGTGAGCATCATGTTCCTAAAAAAAAGAAGTTCCGCTGTGAAAACAAAATACTTTTTATTTGGATTGGTTGTTGGGGCTTTTATTATCCCTAAGTTAAATGACAGTACGGTTGGATCTCACAATGGAAACACTTATTACTTTATTACAAAAAAGGAGGATTAATCCTCTTTTTTTATGTTATGATATAAGGATAAAACTAGATAATAAGAAAGAAACTACAAAATTTAAATAATACTTCTTATCTATTGCGCTAAAGGAGATTCCCGATGATTAAACTTGAAACAGAACATTTAATCCTTTATCCACTTACAGCTGAAAGGATTAAGGACATTTTAAATAACGCCCCCCTTGAATACTCTACGGCAACATGGTTAACACCCGATAATAAAATCTTATTAAACTGGATGATTGAGGAACTTTATGCCTTTATGCCGCCTAAATTAGGATTCACTTCTTGGATATTTATTGAAAAAGCAACAAGTGAAGTGATTGGAGATGGCGGATACAAAGGAAATCCTGACGCCCTTGGTCAAGTTGAAATTGGATATGAGATTATTGAATCTAAGCGTAAGTTAGGTTACGCAACAGAAGCAATTGATGCGCTTCTAAATTGGGCATTAACTCAAAAGGAAATTAAAACAATTATTGCTAAATGCCACTATGAAAACATTCCTTCCCAAGGATTATTAGACAAATTAGGATTTCAATTGATTGATGAAGAGGATGAAATGGACATCTATCAAATTCAACTTGAAAGTAACTCAACTGCTAACATGAAACGTCGTCTATTAAAATGGACACTTCTTGGCGGGAGTATTCTCCTTATTGGAAAATTTATAAGAAGGAAGCAAAAACCACTTGATTAATCAAGTGGTTTTTCATCGTCCTTTAATATGTGATTAATTACTCGTTTCGCATTAACATGCGTAATTCCATCAATCTCCATACTACTATATCCACGTTTGATTAACTCATCAATAATCAAACTCGCGGATGCGGCACTTTGACAGTCAATCAAGTTATCATAATCTTGATTAAGATAATTCATAAAATCAAACCCCAAAGCAATATGACGAACACCTACTAAGTTACGTAAATAATCAATGTGATCGACTAACGATTCAACGTCGGGTTTCAATGGATTTGTAAATTGTGAGACAGCCGTTACTCCAATCACCCCATCAACCAATGCAATTTCCTTAATCTGTTCATCAGTTAAATTTCGTGGATGCGGCTCAAGAGCATAACAATTAGAATGGGAGGCAATAACAGGGGATGTTGTGACAGATAAAATATCTTCAAAAGTATGTAAATTAGCGTGAGATACATCAATAACCATTCCTAATTCATTCATCTTCTTAACTAGCTCACAGCCTAAGAGCGTTAATCCTGACTCAGCTTGGCAGCCAACTCCCGTAGCAAATTGATTTTGTTCATTCCACGTTAACATTGCATGACGAAATCCTTTATTATAGAGCTCAACAACATGATCAATGTCTCTAATACTCCCTAGTCCTTCTAACCCTAGAATAACATTAACTTTGTGATCGGCCCAGTCACTTTTTGTCATAACAACTTGAACATTCTCCGATTCCTGTAATTCTTCTATAATATATTGAATAGCCTGATCAAAATCATCATGTAATAAATGTTCGATATCTGTATAGTATGTCCAAATTCCTCCGGTCACATTCCCCTCTAAGAGTTCGGGAATATGATAATCCTCAACAACACCACGCTTACCTTCGAGGCGGTGCTTCACAATATTGTATAAAATGTCAGTGTGTGTATCGAAAATCAAAGGTCAACCCCTCCTTATAAACGCAATCGGACCTTCTAATCACTATTTATTATATATTATCTTAAACAAAAAAAAAGCAAATATTATCACTCTTTTTCCGACAAATTATCTAAAAAGCCTATGAACTTAAATTCATAGGCTTTTAAAATTAAACTTCCTCTTCTTGATTAAACTGACTATTATACAAATCTGCATAAAAACCGTTTTGTTCCATTAACGAATCGTGATTTCCGGTTTCAATCACATCTCCATCTTTCATAACTAATATAACGTCCGCTTCTCGAATTGTTGATAAACGGTGTGCAATAACAAAGCTTGTACGTCCCTTCATTAAGGTTTTCATTGCATTTTGGATTTGAAGTTCTGTACGTGTATCAACACTACTTGTCGCCTCATCTAAAATCATAATTTCTGGATCAGCTAATAAGGCACGAGCAATCGTTAATAATTGTTTTTGCCCTTGGGAAATATTCGAAACTTCTTCGTTTAAAACAGTATCATAGCCTTCAGGTAAAACACGAATAAAATGATCCGCATGTGCTGCTTTTGCGGCTGCCACAATTTCTTCTTCAGTGACATCTTCACGGCCATAGGCAATATTATCACGAATTGTTCCATTAAAGAGCCATGTATCTTGTAAAACCATACCGAACTTTTTACGTAACGCTGCACGTGTCATTTGGGTAATATCTACACCGTCAACTAAAATACGTCCTCCATTAAGTTCATAAAAACGTAACAATAAATTAACTAACGTTGTTTTACCAGCCCCTGTTGGTCCAACAATTGCTACCATTTGCCCGGGCTCTGCTTTAATATTCATATCATTAATTAAAATACGGTCCTCACGGTAACCAAACTTAACGTGTTCAAATTCCACTGCTCCACGATTCTCTTTCGGGATTTGAGGATGTTCAGAATCTGGAATAACTTCAGGCTCATCTAATAATTCAAATACTCGTTCCGCAGAAGCTACCGTTGATTGAATAATATTTGAAATCTGAGCAATTTGGGCAATAGGTTGTGTAAATTGACGATTATATTGGATAAACGCCTGAATATCCCCAACTGTAATTCTTCCTTTTGTTACAAGGATACCTCCAATAACAGCCACTAAAACATAACCAAGATTTCCAATAAAACTGATAATTGGCATAACTAATCCCGATAAAAATTGGGCTCGCCATCCTACATTATAAAGGCGGGCATTAACCGAATCGAATTCGGCAATCGCCTTAGGCTCATGACCAAATGCCTTCACCACATTATGCCCCGTATACATCTCTTCTATATGTCCATTTAAATCACCAAGTTCTTTTTGTTGCCCGATAAAATACTTTTGCGAACGCTTAACAACCAACATCATTAAAACTCCAGATAAAGGAATAACGATTATTGAAACAACAGTTAACATCGGACTAATCGTTAACATCATAACTAATACCCCAATTACCGTTGTCACTGATGTAATCACCTGCGTAATTGATTGTTGTAATGTTCCACTTATGTTATCCACATCATTCGTAAATCGGCTTAATAACTCACCATTTGTATGTGAGTCAAAGAACTTCAAAGGCAGCCTTGCTAATTTTTCATCAATATCGCGGCGTAAATCATAAACCACCTTCTGCGAAATTCCCGCCATAATGAATTGTTGTAAATAGTTGAAAGCTGAACTTAACACATAGAGTCCAATTAAAATTAAAATAATTTTAAAAATATAGGAGAAATCAATTGGTAGAGGATTAGCTACTCCACTTACTCTATCTAAAACTGGACGCATTAATTCATCCGTAATTTTAGCCATTATTTTAGGAGAAATAATCGCAAAAATAACACTTGTAATAGCCGCAAACAAAACAACGACTAACCCTATTCGATAGGGCTTTAAATATCCTCCTAAACGGACTAATGATCCTTTAAAATCCTTCGCCTTTGCTTCACCCGCTTTTGGGCCACGTCCCATAGGTCCTGCCATAAATTATTCCTCCTCCCCTTTTTTAAGTTGTGATTCAACAATCTGTTGATAAATTTCGTTTGTTTTTAATAACTCTTCATGAGTTCCCATACCGACGATACGTCCCTCATCCATGACTAGAATACGTGTAGCATCCATGACTGTACTTACACGTTGGGCCACAATAATCACGGTTGCATTTTGCGTTTCTTTTTTTAACGCCTCTCGTAATTTAGCATCTGTTTTAAAATCTAATGCCGAGAAACTATCATCGAATAAATAAATTTCAGGTTTTCTAACAACCGCCCTTGCAATTGATAATCGTTGTTTTTGTCCCCCTGAAACATTTGTTCCACCTTGAGAAATTGGCGACTCAATTCCTTCTTTCATCTTCGAAACAAAATCCGTTGCCTGGGCAATATCTAAAGCATGACAAATTTCTTCATCTGTTGCATCTTCTTTTCCATATAAAATATTATCACGAATCGTTCCCGTGAATAACATTGCTTTTTGAGGGACATAACCAATCTTAGAACGAAGTTCATCCTCATTCATCTGGCGAACATTAACTCCATCAACTAAAACTTCACCAACAGCGGCATCATAAAAGCGAGGAATCATATTTAAGATTGAGGATTTCCCTGAACCAGTCCCACCTATAATAGCTGTTATCTCCCCTGGCTTTGCAGAAAAAGAAATATCCGAAATTGCATATTCTTCTGCTCCCTCATATCCAAAAGAAACATTTTTAAATTCAACGCATCCTTTTAATGTCGGTTTTACAGCATCAGCAGGACTTACAATAGAAGGTTCCATTTCAAGTACTTCGTTAATACGAACAGCAGAGGCTTGTGCACGTGGAATTAAAACGAACATCATCGTTAACATTAATAATGAGAACATAATTTGTGTCAAGTATTGAATAAATGCCATTAAGTCCCCAACCATTAAATCTCCACCATCGATACGAATTCCACCGAACCAAATAACAGCGATAATAGATAAATTTAAAATTAACATCATGAGTGGCATTAAAGCACCCATCAAACGATTGGCAATTGTAGCAATTTTAGAAACTTCTATACTCGCCTCATTAAATCTCTCTTGTTCACGAGACACCTTATTAAATACACGAATAACACGAATTCCAGTTAAGTTTTCGCGTACAACTAAATTCAATCGATCAATTCGTTTTTGCATTTTTTCAAACATCGGCATCGTAAACTTAGCAATTACAATAATCGTTAAAACAATAATGGGAATAACAATAAAAATAACTTTTGATAGCTCGATATCCTTATTAACTGCCCGAATCATGGCCCCTACTATCATTAATGGAGCACTTAACATCATACGCATCATCATAATAACGACAAGTTGCACTTGATTAATATCATTTGTTGTTCGTGTAATTAATGATGCTGTTCCGATTTCATTAACTTCTGACAAAGAGAATGACTCTACCTTAGTAAACACCTTTTTACGTAAATCACGGCTAAAGCCTATCCCTATCCTAGCCGTTAAATAGCTAGTCAAAATAGTACACGCCGTTCCAATCAATGCAACCAGTAGCATTATTCCACCACGGCCTAAGATATACGGAACATCGCCTTGAACAATTCCTGTATTAACAATCTCTGACATTAAATCGGGTAATTCTAAATCTGTCATCGTCGAGATAAAAACGAGAACTAAAACGCAAGCAATCAACAAAGCATAGGGCTTTAGTCCCTTAAATAATTTCAACATGTCTAACTCTTCCTCCTTTTTAATCCTTTAAATTTACTAATAACTTGTTAAAAATAGCCATGGCCTGCTCTAACTCCTCTTTAGAGAAATTTCCAAACGCACGAATATTATGCTCCCTAAAAATTTGATTAACAACTTTGGCCTGAGTAGCTCCTCTTTCGGTCAAACACACATGTGTAACCCGTTGATCCGCTTCATTGCGACGGCGTTCAATAAGCCCATCACGCTCCATTCGTTTTAACATTGCACTCACCGTAGCGGGCGTTACATTAAGTTTATTAGCTAATTCTACCTGCGTGGCCTGCTTACACTGAGATAAGGCATGGATCATTCCAGGTTGAGACGGACAAAGTCCCTCTTCATCTAAACTTCGCTTCACCACTAATAAATGGCTTCTTATCAAATGTCCAAATACCCTAGCTACCTCATTAATCTCTGAATTATCCAACTTATTCACCTCGCATTAACTAAATTAATATTAACTCACCTTCAATAGTTAGTCAACTAACTATTAGCTAACTAATCGTTTTCATTTTCAAGAAAGGGCTTTTTATTTCCTAATTTGTCAGTTTAAAGTAGATAACTCGCTATAATTGACATGACGCGACTCATCTCCCTTTCATTATTTTCAATAAACGACAGATTTTTTTAGGCACGTGACCCTATTTTATTCAACTCCACTTAGGGACAAGTAGAATTGAAAATTCTTTCTGATAATAAGGCGTACCCATTGCGATTGAGATTTATGGTCATATGACAGAATGAGAACGTTTCTTAATTTGATTGGTTGTGAATTAAACGTACCATTATATCATTTAGGTCTCATAAAAACCTAACCTGAGATTCACACTCTTACTGAAAAATGAATTCTATCTTTGCTTCCTTTAGTGTGGAAACTTATTTGAACTTTTAATCCCCTAAAAACAAAAAAAGACAGAAAATCGTATAAACGATTCTCTATCTTTTTTAACTAAAAAATAAAATGAGCAATTAACGAAATAATTGGTAAAGTGATTAATGTACGTTGAATGAAAATAATAAATAATTCCTTTAAATTAACAGGAATTTTTGAAGAAAGTAATAACGCTCCTACCTCTGATAAATAAATCAATTGAGAGACTGAAACAGATGCAATAATAAAACGCGTCATATCACTTTTAATAGTTGCAGCTAAAACTGATGGAAGTAGCATATCTGCAAATCCTGCGACTAATGTTTGTGAGGCAGCCAGTGGCTCCGGAACCTGTAGTAGCATTAAAATAGGTAAAAAAGGTAATCCTAAAATTTTAAATACTGGTGTGTATTCTGCAATAACTAAGGCAATCGTCCCAACGGCCATCACAATAGGAATAACCGCGAGCCACATATCTAACACATTTTTAAACCCATCAATAAAGATAACCTTCATAAACTCTTGTGATTTTGCCTTTTCAACTGCTTGGTTTAAACCGTAAGAAAAATAATTAAATCCATTTGGGATATCTTCATCTCTCTCTTTCTTTGTCCCATCAAAAAACACATCTTCCTTTTTCGATAAAGGAGGCAATTTAGGCAATATAACAGCAGCCAGTAAACTCGCAGTTGTTACTGTCATGTAAAATGGAATAAACATATGCCCTAAATTAACCGTGTTAATAACAACCAGACTAAACGTTACTGAAACTAGTGAAAACGTTGTTCCAATAACCGCGGCTTCGCGTTTTGTATAAAAACCATCTTCGTATTGTTTGCTTGTTAATAATACCCCAATCGTTCCATCACCTAACCAAGAGGCAATACAATCAACTGCTGATCTTCCCGGTAAGTTAAAGATTGGTCTCATTACCTTAGATAATAAAGCACCTACAAACTCTAATAAACCAAAGTTTAATAATAAAGGTAAAAATAGACCTGCAAATAAAAACACGGAAAAGAGAATCGGTAGTAAATCATTAAACACTAATCCTCCTGTATTAGATGATATTATAAAACCTGGCCCTTTCCCGTAAAAAACCATCACGATGAAAATAGCTGATAAGACCCTTAGTGTTGCCCAAATAGGAGTTACATTAAATAAGCTATTTAAGAATGAACTCTCTAACATAAATTTCGGCTTCAACCCCTTAACCGTCACCGTCCCAACTAAAGTAATGATGACTAAAATTGTTAGGATTGCGGGTAAAATATTGCCTAAACAATTTTTTAAGCCTGTTGATAAAATCGCAATCGGTATCGTGATTCCATCGTCCGTCGACACCGGAAACATAAATAAGATAACCCCGATTAGTGAGGGAATCAAAAATTTTAATATTTCTGCCCCCTTATAAGAGGTTCCCGAACCTCCATGGTGAATATTTTTATCTTTATCCATCATTATTACCGTCCTTATTTTTTCTCTGATTTTATAAGTATACTTATTAGGCTGAAACTTATCAACCTTTTTAACGACAATAATCCCCTTTTAAAGATAAAAATGAGAGCCCTAAATTTAATTTAGCAGCTCTCTTATACTCTAAGTCTACAATTTGAAATTTTCCTCTACTCCATAAACCTCTGTATTTAAAATGCGTCGATATTGAGTCAGGCGTTCCTCGCTCAGTTGACAAGACGACATGATTCTCAACTCTACTATTCCTGTTGTTAAATTCAGTGGTGGTTGATAGTGCGGCATCTCATTTAGGATAAAACCTAGTCTCTTGTAAAATTCAATTCTTCGTCTTGTAATTGCATTCACAGGAGGTTCTACCTCTAAAATAACGGGATATTGCTTCGCCTCCAATATCACTTCTTTCACAAGGCGCGTCCCAATTCCAAGTCCTCTCGCCTGAGAAGTGCACGCTAAATGCTCGATATAGAAAAAATCGTTAAATACATAATACGCACAAAAACCTACAACTTCTCCATTTTGAACCTCGGTTTTTAAAAAATAATTTGAACGAAATAAAAGATTTTGTTGTTCTTCGTACCCTCTAAACTCTTCCATTGGAAAAGATTCTTTCATAATCTCATAAACTTTATCAAATGTAGTAATCATATCATCACCTTCAGTATAAAATCTAATGATTTTGTATATAATAACATGACTTATTCACTTTTACAAGAAAGTTACTATATGGAGGCCCAAAATGAAAATAAATCCGGATTTATATCACGGCCACGATCAATATACTAATTTTTTTGAAGGTTGGTATTTTAAAATCGTCGATGCCACTGGAAGGTACGCTCTAGCTTTTATTCCTGGAATTTCCCGTACTGAAGAAGCAAAAAATCATCATAGTTTTATTCAAGTCATTGATTTAATAAATAATTCCTATCATTATTATAAATATAGTGTTGACGATTTCTACTCAAATAATCGGCACCTTAAAGTTAACATCGGAATTAATGAATTTAGTTTTAATAAGATTTATGTAGATTTTGAAAAATTTCATGGCGTTCTATTTCTTGGTGCACCTAAAAAGTGGCCTCATTCTAAAATTAATCCTGGAATGATGGGATTCTTAGATTACTTTCCGTTTATAGATTCTCATAGTCATGTTTGTGCTATTGATGGTTTTATAGAGGAAGGACATCTGAAAATAGGGAACAAGACAATTGATTTTAGTAACGGAAAATATTACATTGAAAAAAACTGGAGAAAAAATACTCCGACACCCCGTATTGGGATTCAAAGTAATTATTTTGAAGATAATCGAGCCACTGTGACCTGCTCCCTAGAAATTATTCCATTCCCTATTATTAAAGAGTTTTTAGGATTTGCAATAGGGGTGACAGTGGATCAAAAGTTCTATTCCTTCACTACCACCAATCATAGTAAATTAAATATCTCTTTTTGTGATCGGGATATTTATCTCTGCGCTACCCGAGATAATTTACAATTAATTCTAAAAACTAAAAGTCACACAAAGGATTTTATCGAATGTCATGAATCTTCCAATAAAAATTCTTCCTTTATGTATGAGGCAATATTAAACGCGGAAGTCGAGCTGACTCTTCTCAATAAAAAAAATAATACCCTAATTTATCACGGAATTGGTAAGGCAGGCGGTATAAAATATAGAGGGAATCTAAATAAATTTTTCAATAATATAGAAATATCCTCATAACTAAATCCACACAAAGATGTGGGTTTTCTTTTTTTTACTATCTTTCATTAAAATTCCCAGAACAATCATAATTATGCAGGAATATATTTACTATTCTTTAAAAATAACGATATAATAATGAAAAATACATTAACTGGAGGTCCTATCACTATGATAAAACCACGCGTACTAATCGTTGATGATGAACGTGAGATTTGTGAAGCCATTCGAATTTATTTAAGGGGCGAAGATATTGAAACAATAATGGCGAACAACGGCCAAGAAGCTATTGATTTAATGAGACAAGGGAATATCCACCTTATTTTAATGGATATTATGATGCCAGGAATCGATGGCATCGTTGCAACAAGTCTAATTCGAGAGTTTTCAAATGTCCCCATCATTATGCTCACCGCAAAATCTGAAGATACCGATAAAATTATGGGACTCTCCCTTGGAGCCGATGACTATATTACTAAACCCTTCAATCCGATGGAGCTAGTTGCGCGTGTCAAAAGCCAATTACGTCGTTACCTACAATTTAATACTGTCCAAAGTACAACTGATGAGGATACTTTAGAAGTTGGCGGACTAAGTATGAATACCGTAACGAAACAAGTGTCTGTTGATGGTAATGAGGTCCGTCTAACCCCAACGGAGTTTAAAATCCTATCCCTTCTCCTAAGAAATAAGGGTCGCGTTTTTTCTATTAATGATATTTATGAAAGAGTCTGGGATGAACCCGGATATAATGCCGAAAATACAGTAGCTGTTCATATTAGAAAAATTCGAGAAAAGATTGAAATCAATCCACGCGATCCTAGATATCTTAAAGTCGTATGGGGAGTCGGTTATAAAATTGAAGCATAATTTTATACCACTAACAGATAATAAATTTATTAATAAACATCGATTATTTCTTTCTACCATAGCACACGCTGCTGTGGTTTTTTTTCCTCATCTTAAGAAAGTTTTAAGAAAATCGCTAAATATTTATTAAGATATACGTGTTATCTTTAATTTGAAAAGAATGGAGTTGATACGATGAGCAGTAATGAATCACAGATTCAATTAAATAAAGATCGTGATATACAAAAAAATTGGTTTAAATTTATAATTTCACTCGGTATTTTTATTTTAAGTTTTAGCTACATTACGACCCAATTACGGTATCAAAATATATTCCCCTTAAATTATTTCGAGTCTTATCAGTACGCTTCCCAAATAGGAGAATTTTTAAATGATTTTTATCTAAGTCAAATCGAATTGCCGAAACTCAAAATCCCTATTGAGGATATCGAAGTTACTAAAGATGAAATCCTAGAAGCAAGATTTGATGATACCCCCTATTCCAGCTATCTATATGATGAAAGTAATGGTGAATACATCTCAATATCCTCTTTAAGTGACGAACAAATTGAAGAAATCATTCGATATCATAAATATCAAACCAATCAAACAAAAATTGATGAATACTATGAAACAAGCCCTTATGATCAACAAGGAGCCTTTTATTATGATCTAAGTGATCGCGATGGAAATAAATATACTAATCTCGCAAATGAGAAGGAGGACTATCTCAACGTCATTCCAATCCCTTATCATAAAAAAAATAATGAAAATTTTAGAACTACAGTTAATTCCTTTGCTTCCGATAAAGGGTTATCTGGAACACTATATTTACCGAAGTATTCTATGGGACATTCTTCTATTCAAAGTTCGTTTATTCATAGTACAATCATAAAAATTAGCTGGTTTATAGCAATAATACTAAATGTTATTCTATTGTACCCCATCTATCAAAGTTTCAGAAAAATCAGAGGAACAACGCTGGTAATTCCATCTCAATACCAATGGATAATAGAAAAATATTCTAATCTACCGATTGAATTTAAAGGAATTATTTTTGTAATCACATTAATTTTGATGAAAAATTTTCATATTGATTTCTATTCCTACTATTCGGTATTCTATATCATAAAATTTTTCATTCAAATTATCTTTATCTTATTTATTCTATGTATTCTTATTCTTCAAATCCAAGGAATTATCCACAGATTAAAAAAACCACAACTTCTTCAAAGAGAGTGGAAAACGGGATTTTATATGAGTAACCGAGAAGAATGGAGTAGATTTCCAATTTATCGGAATATTTTCTTTAAAATATTTGTTTTTACAGCTACTCTTGGACTTTGGGGAGTCATTTGGGGGATGTCTATTGTCTCATTTGGACCCTTTATTTTAATTACTCTCGCAAGTATAATGGTTATCCCCATTTTATTACTCTCAATCAAGAAGAAGTCTAAAAATCTTCAAATTATCGTTGATACCCTCTCGAAAATGGCCAATAATAAAAACACCTCAGAAATTATTGTTAAAGGACATGGAATTATTGCTGATACCTCAAGAGATATTAACACAATCCGTGAAGGATTCGCTTTATCTACACAAAAACAATCCGATAGCGAACGTCTAAAAACAGAATTAATTACGAACGTTTCTCATGATTTAAGAACGCCTTTAACGAGTATTCTAAATTATGTTGACTTGGCCAAAAGAAATAATATTAGTGAACAAGAGCGCCAAGAATACTTAACAATTATCGATAATAAGTCTAAGCGATTAAAGGTTCTGATTGATGATTTATTCGAGGCAAGTAAAATGGCGAGTGGGGCGGTTGAACTTCAAAAGGAAAAGGTTGATTTAGTGGCCTTGATGTATCAAACATTAGCCGAATATGATGATCGATTTAAAGATAGGCGACTTGTAATTAAAACGAAAACAATGGATTCTAATATGTATGCCTATTGTGACGGAAGAAAAATGGCGCGAGTATTCGAAAACTTATTTAGTAATATCATTAAATATGCCCAACCGGCAACACGAGTATATATTGAAATGACCTATGAGATTTCAGAAATAGTAATTATCTTCAAAAATATTTCAAATTATGAATTAGGGTTCAATGTTTCTGAATTATCCGAGCGATTTAAAAGAGGAGACAGCTCGCGGCATACAGAAGGTTCTGGACTAGGACTATCTATCGTTAAGTCTATCTTAGAATTGCATGAAGCCGTATTTGAACTTTCGCAAGATGGCGACTTATTCAAAGTAATTATAAAAATAAAAAGGTACTCTTAATTAAATTATTCATAAAAAAAGCGTAGAAAAGGTAAAGTAATTCTACGCTTTTTTTATGATAAATATTTAGTTGAAAATATACCGCAAAAATAGTTACTTTGAGACCAATCTCCTCCTCTACACTTTTATATTTATTTGTCTATCACTATACCTAATATCCACTCTCATTAGCGTATAACTATAAAGGTAACGATTCTCATAAAGTTTACACCTTCACCTCAAGATCTCTCAACAATTTTATTTATCATTTTAGGAAACGTAATGAAAAAATAATACTTTCTCCTATTATAAGATATTTAATGTTTGTTCTATGCATAAAAAAACATAAACAGAATCATTGTTACAGAATGAAGTTATCATACCTAATTCTTAATAAGTAAATCTATTTATGAGTCATTAACCCCTTAATACATTTAGAGATTCTCGATCCCGAATTCTTTTAAAATGGGGATATTCAGCAGGACAAATTTCGAATATCATAAAAAAAACATCCC
>DKYS01000045.1 GCA_002493395.1 Turicibacter sp. UBA7094
CCTGTTGCCCCCGCTGATACGACCGCATCAATAGCCCCCGTTTTCGCATCCTTGCATGCACGCACCATTGATGAGTCTTTAAATTTACGGATAGCCATGGCTGGATCTTTAATATCCATTGGGATTACCTCTTCACAATGAACAATTTTAATACGATCATGTGGCTCTTTCATAAATTTACGGATTTCTGATTCAACTCCATATAAAGACACTTCAATATCATTAAATTTTTGGACCGCCTGATACGCTCCTAATACTGTTTGCTCAGGTGCAAAATCGCCACCCATCGCATCTAATCCAATTTTAATCATGTACCTGCCCACCTATCTCTGCATTTTTACTTATAATTATAAGCTATTTTTTAAGAAAATGAATCCCCTTTTAATCAAATTGATGCATTTCATTTGCGACGGTTTCCTGAATATAGTCGCGCAATCCTAAAAACTCATTATTATATAAAAACTCATCTGAACTCACAAGAGCATAAGCATCTTGCATCGCCACTTCTAAAATATTGTAATCCTCGACTAAATCAGCCATTTTAAACACAGGCGCCCCCGATTGCTTTTCACCAAAAAAATCACCAGGTCCCCGTAATTTTAAATCAGCCTCCGCAATTTCAAACCCGTCTGTGGTTGAGGTCATGATTTTAAGGCGTTCCAGACTCTGTTCATTTTTAGCATCGCTCATCAATAAACAATACGCTTGCTCACTTCCACGCCCGACGCGCCCTCTTAGCTGATGAAGTTGTGAGAGTCCAAAGCGGTGTGCATCATAGATTAACATTAGATTGGCGTTTGGAACGTTTACCCCAACTTCAATTACAGTCGTCGAAACTAAAATTTGCGAACGATTAGCAACAAAATCTTCCATCACTGCATCCTTTTCAGCCTGTGAAAGACGTCCATGCATGAGTCCAACTTTCGCTTTATTCGCAAAATGGTGTTGCCACAATTGATGAACTTCCACCGCATTTTGAACATCAAGCGCCTCCGATTCTTCAATGAGCGGGGTAATGACATAAGCTTGCTGTCCACAATCTAAAATTGTTTTTTGAATAAAGTCCAGTGCCCGGTCAAGCTTAGCACTATCGATTAGAAAAGTTTCAACGGGTTTTCGACCTTGAGGCATCTGGTTAATCACTGATACATCCATATCTCCAAATGCTGAAATCGCTAAAGTCCTTGGAATCGGTGTTGCTGTCATCATCAAAACATCTACAAATTCCCCCTTCTCACGAAGCATCTTCCGTTGATTCACCCCAAAGCGGTGTTGCTCATCGGTAATAACCAGTCCAAGCTTTTTAAACGCTACATCTTGTTGAATAATCGCGTGGGTTCCAACGATTAAGTCAATTTCTCCCGAAGCTAATTTAGCCAAAATTTCACGTCGACGCTTCCCTTTCACCGAACTACTTAAAAATTCAATTTCAAATTCATCATAAGGTTTGAATAATTCGACCAATGATTTAAAGTGTTGTTGTCCTAAAATTTCAGTTGGGACCATTAAGGCTGTTTGATAACCTGAAAGCATCACCATCAATAAACTAATCGCTGCAACAACCGTTTTTCCTGATCCAACATCCCCTTGAAGCAGACGATTCATGCGACTTCCTAAACGCAAATCTTGTTTTATTTCTTCTAATACCTTTTGTTGAGCGTCTGTTAACGTAAATGGCAATCCTTTGATAAAGGCTTGGACCCTTGCTTCATCAAACACTTTTTCGGCCCCTTGACGTTCAATCTTAGTTTGATGGCGTAAATATTGGAGTTTAAGTTGAAATTTCAGTAACTCTTCATATTTAATCCGACGTTTCGCTTGGCGAACCTGTTCCTTATTTTGCGGAAAGTGAGAAAAGAAAACGGCCTCCTCAGCTGAAATTAAACGGTATCGTGTTCGAAGTTCATTTGGTAACTCATCATTAATTTCTGATCCGTATTTCTCATAGGCTTCTTTTAAAATTTTCTTAAATGTTTTAAGGGGGACGTCCTTTAAGGAATAGATCGGTTCAATTTTTCGTCCATCTACAGTTCCCATTTTTATATCTGTTGCTGTAATGACTTTTCTTCCAAGATCCCATTTTCCTGTAACGGTAACGAGTGTATCTAATTTTAATTGATTCTTTAAAAACGTTCGATTAAAGACAACAACTTTAACTACTTCGTGGTTGACTAAAATGTTAAACGTTAACCGTGATTTCATTTTCCCGTAATATTGAACTTGGCAAACTGTCATGACTTTACCTAAAACCGTAATTTTCTCTTCATGCATGGCACGATGAATATCAATCAACTCAAAACTATCATAACGATACGGAAAATACTCTAATAAATCCTTTACGCTTTCAATTTTTAACTGATGTAATTTCTCTAATAGGGCCGGACCTACCCCTTTTACTTTTCCAACTGGAACTGTAGCTAACGACATATCACCACGCCCTTTCTACCTTTCATCTAACGATTTAATGAACAAACGTTCTCTAAATTCTATTCTATCATAATTTTTTTCATTCTCCATATAATCAGAAACTTTTTCTAGATTTATACGGCACACCTCATCCTTGATTTTTATCCAATGAAAAATTTTTATTCTATAAACAACTAAAAGGATGAGAATTTTCACTCTCATCCTTTTATTCTTATTCAACTGAAATGATGTATGAATAAACAGGTTGTTGCCCGTTGAAGATAGTTACCTCAACATCTTTGTATTTCTCTTCAATGTATTCAGCTAATTCATCAGCCTCATCTTCATCGACACCTTCACCGTAAATAATGGTAACAATTTCACTGTCTTCATCAATCATCTGATCGACTAACGCACAAGCACTATCAAAACGTTCTGGAACCGAGATGACAATATCTTTATCTAAAATTCCGATAAAGTCATTTTGCTTGATTTCAACCCCGTTCATTTGTGT
>DKYS01000113.1:0-3012 GCA_002493395.1 Turicibacter sp. UBA7094
TCCTTAGGGATGTTTTTTTTATTTTATCCGTTAAAAGAATAGGATTCAGTATTTTACCATATAATGATATTATCATTTTGTTTGAGCAACATTAAAGAAGTGTATATAATACTTTAGTTAATAAAGTGTGATAAAATCTTAAAAACGTGTTAAAATTGTGGTATAACATATGTTAATGATAAGAGTTGGTCTTTATAAGCTATAAGGAGCGTGTCTATTAACGTAACTTTATTTTTGTTAGTCATCATTTAATAAATATAGATCATTGAGTAAAAATGGGATATAAGAAAATTAAGGAATGTAGAAAAGTAAGAGTGGAGGAATAGATGTGAATCTAATTGAACGTTTGCACCATAATTATCTATTTGCAGTTATACGTGGAAGTAGTGCTGTAGATGCTATTGAAATTTCAAAAGCAGCTATCATGGGGGGAATCAAAAATATTGAAATTGCTTTTACAACGCCGAATGCTCAGGATGCAATTAGCGGATTACAATTTCTTAATAAGGATAAAGGGGTTACGGTAGGAGCTGGAACTGTGATGACTTTAGAGAGTGCGCAATTAGCGATTAATTCAGGGGCAGAATTTATTGTTAGTCCTCATTTTTCAATAAAAATAGCTGATTTTTGTAGGCATAGTAATGTTCCGTATTTTCCGGGATGTGCAACTATTACAGAGATTTGTAACGCTTTGGAGTATGGGATAGAAGTCGTAAAAGTTTTTCCTGGAAGCATTTTAGGTCCTGAGTTTATTAGAGATGTTCGTGGACCGTTACCTAGCGTTAGATTAATGCCATCGGGAGGGGTTTCATTAGATAATATGCATTTATGGTATCAAAGTGGTGCGTGGGGAATCGCCATTGGAGGTGCTTTAACTGAACAAATTGCATCAGAAGGATATGAATCCGTTTGTACTATTGCGAGGGGATTTGTGGAAAGATATAGAGATTTGTTAAATGATTAATTCAGTATTTAAACCATAGCTACAAATACAAGTAAGGAAGTTACGAGTTGTTTATCGTAACTTTTTTTATTATTTATACTTTCGCCTAATTTTTACATAATCCAACTTTAGTCGCAAATACTAATAGAGGTAATTTAACATTTTGAGGTGGTAGGGATGAAGATACAACGTTTTATGTTATATGGACTATTGGTTATTTGCTTTATGGCAACATTAATTTTTGAACCAACGTTAGTTAGAGCGAAAGAAGAAAAATCAGAATCAATTTATAAAACCATTCAGGCAACTCAGGATATTCCTTATTTACCTAATCATTATCAATATACAGATTGGCGTCAAAAAGCTACTAAGTTTAATGAATTACTTTTTAACAACGAGGAATTCGGTGGAATCTTTAAGCAAGAGGGAAAGAATACGGGACGAGAGTCAATAGGGATTAAAACATATGTTGAAGATGGCATAGAAGAAGATTCACAGGCCTTAACATTAATTGGCGCATTGTTATCTATGAAATCCTTAAATACCCCTGTTTTAGAAGATGAGAAAATACAATTATTACTTGAATCAGTGGAATCTTATTATAATATTGAAAATGGAGAAGGAACCTTTTTAAATTATCAAGACGGTAATAGTAAAGAATTAAGTTTTTGGCAACAGATTTATCCTTCTCTTGCCTATTTTATGCTTATGGATCGATATGCTCCGACGGTAGATTCAGATGCCATGCTTCGAAATATTGCTGACACTTGGTATGAGGTGGTGATGAGTTTAGGGGGGAGTGATGGAATTATTGATTTTGGGTATACGAGCTATGATTTTAAGGAGAAGGAACCATTCGATAATGGAAAGTGGATAGAGCCTGATGCGGCAGCTGGGGTTGCCCTCATGCAGTATTATGCATATGAGAAGTTTGGTGATCGTAAATATATGAAGGCTGCTAATCTGTGTATGGAATACATGGATAATTTTGATCGAAATCCAGGCTATGAGTTATTGTATTTGTATCTTCCTTATTTATCTGCACGTTTAAATTCTACGGGGAATTATCACTTCAATACAGCTAAGTATATGGAATTCTTCTTTACCGAGAGTGACTATCGTCACGAGTATGGGATATTTAATGGTGACTATGCGACTGGTTTAATTGGTGAACGGACGCAGCATGGAGGAACACCTTATTCTTTTCAAAGTATTGTAGGGGCGACAGCATTAGTCCCTATGTTGAAGTATGATCAACGTTATGCGATTGAAGTAGGGAAATACTTATTGAATGTAACAAAGAACTTGAATTTGTTTTATGAAGAAGATGAATCTGATTATAGTGATATCGTTCCATTAGAAAAAGTTGAAAAAGATGGGAACACGACACAGGCTCATTCTTTATTAAGTGGTGCTTATCTTGGATTATTTGCTTCTATGATTGAGCCGACTAATGTAGAAGGCATTTTAAAGGTTGATATTAATCAAAATGAATACTATGTAGAGGATGGAAAACAAAATCCGTTATATCTACTATTTAATCCACATGAAGAATCAAAGATAGTTCAATATCAACCGAAAACATCAGGGAATGTAGGTTTATATGATTTAGTCAGTCATTCGTTTATTAAGGAAAATGTCTCAAGTCAAACAGACATTGAAATTAATGGAAATGAAGCTGTTATTATAGTGGAAATTCCGATAGAAGAGAATGATAATCAATATAAAATTAATCGGAAAGTAGAACACAGTGTGACAGCAGATGTTCCAATTGCTGCAAATATTGTGGGGATACCTAGATATGGAACGATTGGGGATAACTATCCCATTGATATAGATATCCAAACATCCGATGCCACAGCTATTTCTAGTATTAAACTTTCCTTGGATGGAGAATCCATTTTCCAAAATGTGAACTACACTAAACCGTATGAACTAGAAACAGAAAAGTTGGAGAATGGATATCATTTATTAGAGGTTGAGGTAACGGCAAAAGGTGGTTTTAAAGATTATTCTTATGCTCGAGTCTTTATCCAAAAGGGTGACCAGCCGTATGTATTAGATAATTC
>DKYS01000113.1:3373-9774 GCA_002493395.1 Turicibacter sp. UBA7094
AGTCAACCATTTGCTATTGATTTAAGTCAAAATCCACTTCTAGACTTGGAGATAGAAGGATTTACTGGAACATGGTCGGTTCTTATTAAAGATGTGGATAGTGGTCACGAATTTTATTTATTAAAAGATAGTACGGAAGCAGGTCATATTATTTCTAAGATGAACTATGTTCTTCATCGCTTAAATCCAGGGACTTTTAATTTATTAGGTAAACACGAACTTCAATTAATTATTAGACCGGGTGATAATTCTAGTGTTACAGTAAAAAAAGTTCAAGTCTTTAATGAAGGAATTCAAACAATTGAAGAAAGTAAGTGGAAAACTTCATTTAGAACAGAAAAAATCACGCATTGGCAATCACGTTTCAATGCATTGGCGCGCCTTAATTATTATAAGGGACAAGCTGTCATTCGTAATCTAAATCCGAATGGTAATGGTGGAATGCAAACTCACTATTTTGAGGTTAACTTACGTCGAAATCCACAATTTAAGATTAAGGTAGATGAGGTAGACGAGCTTTGGTCATTACTTGTGTATATCGAGGGGGATAACCGCGGTTATTATCTCCAATATCCTACAGATAAGACTGGGACTTTTACTTATGATATTGACAAAGTACTAGAAAAGGCGTTACCTAAAGACGTATTGGAGGATAATGTGAATCTTCAGTTTTGGGTTATTTCGAATGGGAATTATGATTCAACGGTGAAAGTGGATTATTTACGATTAGAATATGAAAAAAATTGGTTTGAGTTAATTTCAATTGCGGTAATTTCTATTTTGAGTGTGATAGCAATTTGTGTGAATGTGAATAAGGAACCGTAAAAAAGAGTCTTTAAAGACTCTTTTTTAATAAAAAGGACTAAATTGGATAAATTTTGTAGAGGTTCATATAGAAGGCGCAGTTCGCTATAAAATTATGGTAAAATATTAAAGAGGGGGGGACCTTGATGATTATTAAAACAGAGATAATAGATTCATTTTTAGAGCACGGAAATTTGGACGCGGTAAAAAATCATTGGATTTATAGCGTTATTGTTCCAGGCCAATATACATTTGAAAATCCTAACAATGTAAATAAAGAATTGTTGGTTCACTTATATGAGACCATTAAAAATAGATTATATCAGTTTAAACCTTTAAATGAGGAGTTGTGGCATAAAATATTTGGTGAGCTCTGCATTCCAGATACGACTGCTATTTATTTAATTGTGGGCATGCCTAAACCTTATGATGCAGTTGTGAGGGAAGATCAGGCAGGGATGAGGTGCATTATTTTAGATCTAGTTAGACTATGTACCTATGCGGATAGTTTAGAAGAACTTGATTTTATAGCAGCCGACTTTTTAACACATGAACTTTCTCATGTATTGATGAGTCAAAAGTATCCGTATTCTAAGCAGATTCCTAAGGTAAATGTTTTAAAGCAATTAGTCTTTGATGAAGGAATCGCTCATTTTTTATCCTACCAAGAGGATGTGTTATCGGTAGACTGGCATACGGATAAAATGAATAATCGTCGTGATTCGGTATATCAAAAGTTACGCTATTATTTAACTCAGGAACAGGAGTTAACAGCAGATGCCTTCTTGAATGCGAATACGGGCCCATTTTGGGATAAATATGCTTCAATTTCAGGAATGTTTGCTGTCGTTTCTTATTGTGAACATGGAGGAAAACTTGAAGATTTATTAGAAAAGGGACCGACTGCATTACTTGATATTATTGAAAAAGGAATTTAAATCATAAAAAAAGAGACGTTATCGTCTCTTTTTTTATATCATCGATTTTATCAGATAGTTAACTCTACAACGTATTTGTATTTATCTGATCGGTAGTAGGTTGTTGTATATTCAATACTTCTGTTATTTTGATCTTTGCTAATTCGTGTTCGTTTTAAAACGGCATCATTGGTCGAGATTTCTAAGGCGTCAGCAACGATGACATTTGCTAGCATGGCCTCGATGTATTCTTCAGCATGGGTAATATGAATGTTTTGTGAGGCTAATAAATAGTATAAGGATCCGTATTGTTCCGCGTCAAATGGAAGGTTTAGTGATTCTGGTAAATAGGAGATAGAGTACATAATAATATCATTATTAACCATGCGGATACGATTTAATCGTAAAACTTTTTCATTCGGAGCAAGATTTAGAGCTGATTTGATAGTTTCATCGGGCGTGACAAGTGAGATATTTATTTGTTTATTTTTAAGGACTAATCCCTGTTCAGACATTTTTTGGGTAAAACTTTTAACGGTAGATAATTTATCAGCAATTGCGTTTGAAAGGACAATTGTTCCTTTTCCGCGACCTCTTTCTTTTTTTAGGAGGCCTTCGTTTACTAATTCATTCACAGCTTGACGAATAGTCATACGACTTACGCTAAACATATCTTCTAATTCATTTTCTGATGGAATCGTACTTCCAACGGGGTATTCACTGGTTATAATCTTGTGTTTTAGGATGTCTTTAATTTGTAAGTATAAAGGTTTAGAATCCTTTGAACGATCAAGTATCACAGGTGTTTCCTCCTATTCGATTTAAAATGATATCCTATAATAATATCATAATGTTTTTAGAATTATTTTTCAACTCCCACATCATTTAGCGAGTAAAACATATAGATGTTATTTTTATAATGAGGAATATTAAAAATTTAAATGGGGATATTTTATCTAACTTTTTTAAAAGAGATAACTAATCATCAAAAAAGGTAGTCCCTCAATAAATGAGGTGCTACCTTTAATTTACCATATGAAACTGCTTTCTTTGTATAAAAATATTCAAATTCATAAATTAACCAATAATAATGTCTGCCTTTGGATAACGAACTTTCGCAGGATGAGCATTTGCTCTAAAAATAAGTAAGAAAGTTATAATTCCAATACGTCCAATAAACATGGTTGCAATGAGTACAATCTTCGCAAATGAGGTTAATGTTGATGTTATCCCCATGGACAATCCAGTGGTTCCAAAGGCTGAGCAAACTTCAAAGAAGATTTCCATTAATGAGAATGAATCGCTCATGCAGATGAGTAGGGTTGAAAGGCATACAATTAATGTAGCAACGATATAAATCATAAATGACTTATACACAGTTTGTGTTTCAATCTCTCGTCCATAAATATTGACGTATTGTCTTCCTCGGGCAAATGAGAGAATGGCAAGTACCATAATAGCGAAGGTTGTAGTTCGAATTCCTCCCCCCGATGAATTCGGTGAGGAACCAATGAACATAAGCCCACAATACATGGTTAATGTAGCAGGGGAGAAGGCATTCATATCAATGGTTGCAAAACCTGCGTTACGTGTACTTAGTGAGTTAAAGGTTGCAAAAAAGAATCCTTCAACCAATCCTCTACCTACGAGAAAGTGATCATATTCAAAAATATAGAATCCGATTATACCAATAACCCATAAGATGAGTGTTGTAACCATCGTCAGCTTTGTATAAATAGAAAATTTAAAGCGCTGATTAGTCTTTTTACAGTGGACATACTTTTGAATATCTAAGATGACTGGGAATCCCATAGCTCCAAAGAACATGAGTATCATATGAAGGGTTTGAACAAAGTAATCATTTTGGAACGGAATGAGTGATTGCCCGGTAATATCAAATCCTGAGTTTGTGATAGCTGAAACAGTTGTAAAGAATCCCTGAAGCATAGCTATCCAATAAACCGAGTAGTATCCTGCAAAGTAATAATAGTGTCCTAGGATTAGCATGAAGATAAGTTCGATGACGAGAAAGGAGATTAATACAGATTTAACAAGTTTTACGACTCCACTTAAATTAATCTGATTTTGATCCGTCATGATTAGGGCACGCTCTCTCGTAGAGATTTTATGCCCTGCTAATAACCAGATAGCGGTTGAAATCATCATGAGTCCTAATCCCCCAATTTGGAGATTTAGGGCTAAAATTAAAATCCCTGGAAGACTAAACGTTTCAATGGTTGAGACGGGGGATAGCCCGGTATTACTAAGCCCACTTGTTGAGACGAAAAGGGCATCTAGAAAGGAAAGGGATGCACCTTCTTTTAGACTGAATGGTAGCCAAAGTAAAATAGCAAATCCGACCGTAAATAGAAAATAATACCCAGCAATTAGTCGAGTCGGGGTGGAATGAAGAAAGGTTCGAAATTTTTGAAAAATAAACATGATGGCACTCCCTTTAATAATTGATAAACATAGCGTGACGCTAGTTGACATAAATTTGATTATATCACTAATAGCAACAAAAAAAGTGTAAAAATTATGGTGATATTCGATAAAAGCGCTACTTTAATCGGATTATGCTTGACTAAGCAAGAGAGATAGAGCGAATGCTAATTTGATTTATAAGTTTTAGTTAGCTTATCCACAACTGTAGGGTAGAGTTCTTTTATTGGATATCTTGAATAATATAATAACTCGTTTTTTGATTAGGCATATAAACGACAATTAGGTAGTGAAGTTCATCAACAGGTTTTAGTTGTTCACTTAAGTAAATGGGTTCAATAATTGCGTATTTGAAGATATCGGGTAACGTAATTTGATGGGTTTGAAGAAGGTGAATCATAACAGGCGAATGTTCAGCTAAATGATTAACAATTTTGCGACGTTCTTGTTTATGGAGTCGGTCTTCCCACCAAATTTTTGGTTTGATTTTACTTTGAGTGAGGTAGTCCACTTTTAGATAAGATAAAACAGTTTTTAAATTAGGGTATTCGATGCTTACTAGATAATCATATAGTCTTGTAAATAAGTCATTTAATTGGTAGTTAATCCATGGATAGCGTTCTTCCCAGTAAGCTCCAAATTTTTGCATAAAGGCAAAAGGCGAAGCCGCAAAGGGACCATCTACTAAGTAGTTCATCGTGTAATCTAAACGGTGGGCATTCCAGTAACGTTCAAGAATCTCTTCAGCCAAATGGATATTGTGGACATCGATTTCCGATAGGGCATTGTTACGCTTCATCTCATAAGGAGCCAGTTGATCATAATCATATCCAAATTCATCAGCCTGTTTACGTAATCCCGTTCCACGTAATAGTTTTAAGAAGCCTAGTTGTAATTCTTCAGGACGAAGAGCGAAGACGTCGTTAAATGATTGTTCAAATCGATCATAAGGTTCTTCTGGAAGTCCAGCGATTAAATCTAGGTGTAAGATGATTTTTCCACCTTCTTTGATGCGAAGAATATTTGTAGTTAATTTATCAAAGTTTTGACGACGTTTAACGAGTTTGTTAGTTAAGTCATAGGTCGATTGAATACCAATTTCGAATCTAAATAGTCCGGCAGGGGCATGTTCATTTAGATAGTCGATGAGTTCGGTTGGCATAATATCCGCAGTAATTTCAAACTGGAATTGGGTCCCTTCCATATGTTCTTCGATAATGAAGTTAAATACATCTAAGGCATACTTTTTATTAATATTGAATGTTCGATCTAAGAACTTAAATGTTTTTGCCCCATGTTTCATTAAATAGCGAATTTCATCTTTTACTTTTTCGATATCAAAGTAACGAACTTTATTATCCACAGAAGCTAAACAATATTGACAAGAATAAGGGCACCCACGAGAAGTTTCGATATATTGGATACGTGTAGGTAAGAAGGGGATATCTTCTTCGAAATAAAAGGGCGATTGGATTTCTTTAGGATCAAGAATAGGAGCAGGGGGATTTTGGATAAGCTCATCGTCGATTAAACTGCGGTAGACGATTCCACGAACTTCAGAGATATCGCGCATTCCATGTAAAGACTCCATTAATTCCTTAAAAGATAGCTCTCCTTCTCCATAGATGATGTAGTCCACTGAACTTCGAGAAAACCAAACATCAAAATCGTAAGATACTTCAGGTCCTCCCATGAGGATGGTTAAGGTCGGATCCTTTTTTTTCAATAGGTTGATAAGTTGTAATGTTTTTTCAATATTCCAAATATAAACGCTAAAACCAATAATTTTTGGATGGCTCGATAATAAATTATTAACAATGTTGTCCAACGAATCTTTTAGCGTATATTCTTTAAGCGTAATATCAAAATCTTTTGCGTTAGCCTTTAAATACCGAATGGCTAAGTTGGTATGAATGTACTTCGAATTTAATGTACTGAGTATAATTGACATGATTTAACACCTCATTTTTTTATCCTTTCCATTTTAGCATAAATCGACTTTAGATACCTATATCTTTTATGGTCTTTTCCTTGAGAATTTAAAGGGGAGGACTGTAAAAAGAGTTTTTATTGAATTTAAAGATGGTGCTCGTTTAAAATCTTTTATTTTGTTAATAATGAAGATAAAAAATGGATGGAAGTAGGTGGGAAGATGTTAATTTCTCTTCAAAACGTTTGTAAAGAGTACCAGTGTGATCAGGTTACGACGTCGGCTTTAAAAAATGTCAATGTAGAAGT
>DKYS01000077.1 GCA_002493395.1 Turicibacter sp. UBA7094
ACACCTAAAAATAAAAGGTTTTTGTAGGAACCCGTGGTTAAAATAAACAATCCTAAAATCAAGTTGATGATATTAAAAAATGTCCACAGGTTATCGATTAGAATTTGTTTAATTGATTTTGTTTTATATTCGATGAGATGGTTATCTTGTCCGAGTGAACGACGTTTTTGTACTTCTTCCTGGGTTAAACCATACTTAATATCTGTCATAAACAATTCCCCTTTAAAACGATATAGTTACTTTTAGTTTGGTAAAAACTAACGTCTTTTATAACGTTATTAGTAAGATTATCTCGTAATTATAAGGGGAAATAAGGAAAATGGGGTGTGATTTTTGAATAAAAATGCAGAATACTGAAGAAGTTATTGTTTTTAGAGAATTATGTAGAATTTAAGCAAAAAATAGGGTATTACTTCTTTATTTCTAGTTTTATGATACAATATTCTACGTTATTGATAGAAAATCAAGAGATCTTTTTTGATTCGTAAATATAAAGGAGGGGACTTTGTTAAATGGAACAACAATTTATGCAGAAATTATATCAACAGATTGCGAAGCAGTTAAATATTACAACAAATCAAATTAATGCCGTTCTTAAATTATTAGAAGAAGGTTCTACAGTTCCGTTTATTGCACGTTATCGTAAAGAGGTAACGGGGGCGCTAGATGAAGAACAGATTCGTGAAATTTCTAAAACATATGAATATGGGGTTAACTTGCAACAACGTAAAGAAGATGTTATTCGCTTAATTGATGAAAAAGGGATGTTAACAGAAGAGTTAAAGCAAGATATTTTAAAGGCTGAAAAGTTAACGGAGATTGAGGATTTATACCGTCCATTTAAGGAAAAGAAAAAAACGCGTGCGACACAGGCGAAGGCGAAGGGATTAGAGCCGTTAGCTAAGTATTTATTAACTTATCCAGAAGGTGAGTTACAAACGGAAGCAGCGAAATATTTAAATGAAGAAGTGACGAGCGTTGACGAGGCTTTACAAGGAGCACGCGATATTATTGCGGAAATGATTGCTGATAACGCGGATTACCGAAAATGGATTCGTGAGTATATGACGAAAAAGGGTCAGATTCAATCAAAGGTTCGTGATGCCGCTTTAGATGAACGAAAGGTATATGAGCAATACTATGAGTATAGTGAACCTGTTTTACGCGTAGTGCCACACCGTGTACTCGCAATGAATCGAGGAGAAGCTGAAAAGATTTTACGTATTTCTATTTTAGATGATGCAGAAGGTGTGTATCGTTATTTGGTCAAAGCATTAATTCCAATTCGCGAGGTTACAGAGGCAACAAAACAAGTTCGTCTAGCGATTGAGGATGCGTATAAACGTTTAATTAAACCATCAATTGAACGTGAAATTCGTGCAAGTTTAAAAGAAGTGGCTGAGAATCAAGCCATTCATATTTTTTCAGAAAATGTTCGTCAATTGTTATTACAACCACCAATGAAAGGAAAGGTTGTGTTAGGGGTTGACCCTGCTTATCGTACGGGATGCAAGTTAGCAGTTGTTGATGAAACGGGAAAAGTATTAGATATCGATGTGATTTATCCACATGAAAAATCTAAAGGTGCGAAAGCCGATCCTGCTCTTGTTCAAAAGGCTCATGCTAAAGTGATTGATAAGATTAATAAGTATCAAGTAGAGATTGTTTCTATCGGAAATGGGACAGCCTCTCGTGAAACTGAAAGCTTTATTGCTGATGTCTTAAAAGAAATTAAGCATCCTATTTATTATATTATTACAAATGAGGCAGGGGCTTCTGTATATTCAGCCTCTGAGCTCGCGCGTAAGGAGTTTCCAGATTTACAAGTTGAGGAGCGTTCGGCTGTTTCGATTGCAAGACGCCTTCAAGACCCATTGGCGGAGCTTGTAAAGATTGACCCGAAATCGATTGGGGTTGGTCAGTATCAACATGATGTGACGCAGTCTAAATTAAATGATTCATTGAACTTTGTTGTTGAGACGACGGTGAACCAGGTAGGGGTTAATGTAAATACAGCTTCTCCAGCCTTGCTTAAGTATGTAGCGGGACTTTCAACAACGATTGCCAATAATATCGTTAAACACCGCGATGAGGTTGGAAAGTTTACGAAGCGTGAAGAATTAAAGAAAGTCTCTCGTTTAGGTGCTAAGACATACGAGCAGGCTATTGGGTTCTTGCGTATTGTGGATGGAGCGAATCCGTTAGATAAAACGGGAATTCACCCTGAAAGTTATAAAATCGCCGAGCAAGTGTTAAACACGCTAGGATTTACGAAAGATGATTTAGGAACGGAAGCCCTTAAGGTGGCAGTAGAGAAAGCGAATCGTGCTGTTTTAGTTGATGAACTTGGTGTCGGAGGGCATACATTAAATGATATTTTAGATGCATTTGTTGCCCCAAATCGGGATCCACGTGATGATATAGAAGCACCACTTTTACGTTCAGATGTATTAAAACTTGAAGATTTAAAACCAGGAATGGAACTTCAAGGAACTGTGCGTAATGTGGTTGACTTCGGTGTCTTTGTTGATTGTGGAGTGAAAGAAGACGGACTTGTTCATTTATCAAAAATGTGTAAGCAATTTTTAAAACATCCAATGCAATTAGTATCGGTTGGGGATATCGTTAAAGTTTGGGTTGAATCAGTTGATCTACAACGTAAACGATTAGCCCTAACCATGATTGAACCAGAAACTAAATAAAAACAAAAAGGCTACGTTTATCAGTAGCCTTTTTGTAATAAGGATAAAAAATATAATATATGGTAATGTATTTCCTAGGATCAGAGCTTTTATCATATTAATCTAAGCCGGTGTCCTAAGATGCACGAAATACTTTCGGTTGTGTACATAAATAATAGATACCTGTATTTGTAGTCCATATATTAGACAAGGGGGGATGTGATTTACGGATGATAAGAGTCTAGAATTTTTCAATGATAAGGGATTTTGAGTTAATTTATGAAGGTTTTTTAAGGGAGTACACCCTAAATCGAGAAGAATACGTCATCTTTTAACACCAAAAAATAGGTATAATGATAAAGGTTTCATGAATAATCTGGTATATAGGTTTACTTAACTAGGAATAAATAATACAATAGGGGTATAAAAGAAACCTGAAAGGATGTTACAAACTATGTCAAAAGTATTAGCAAAAGTTAAAGATTACGCGATTACTGAGGAGATGTTAAACGAAACAGTTGATGCTTTACGTACTCAGCAGCATATTAATATTACATCAGAAGAACAAAAACAAGATTTATTAGATGAATTAATTGCTCGTCAATTAGTTGTTGAAGATGCGATTGAATCTGGATTAACACAAACAGAAGAATTTCAAAAATTATATCGTGAATTTGTTTTCCAACACAGTATCGGGCAAATGTTTAAAACAATTACAGTGACAGACGCTGAATGTGAAGCTTACTATAATGAAAATAAAGAGCAATTCAAAGAAGAAATGGTTCGTGCTGCTCATATCTTAGTTGAGGAAGAAGCACAAGCTAAAGAATTATTAGCAGCCATCGAAGGTGGAGCTGACTTCCATGAATTAGCAAGTGCAAACTCTAAATGTCCATCAGGATCACGTGGAGGAGATTTAGGTGATTTCGGACGTGGACAAATGGTTCCTGAATTTGAACAAGCAGCGTTTGCCTTAAATATCGGGGAAGTTTCTGGTATTGTGAAAACGCAATTTGGATATCACTTAATTAAGTTATTAGATAAAAAAGATGAAGTTCCATTTACAGACGTAAAAGGACAAATCGAGCAATATTTAATGTCTAAAAAACAAAATGAGATGTACTCAAACTTTACTCAAGGATTAAAATCAAAATACACAGTGGAAAAAGCATAAAAAACTATTTACTTTGTAGTTCAAACTAATTATAATAATATTATCAGTTAGATGAAGGAGGAAGTAAAAATGGTATTTAATCGCGTTAAAGAAATTATTGTAGATGAATTAGGTGTAGAGGAAGCATCAGTAACAATTGAATCAACATTAGAAGATTTAGGAGCTGATTCATTAGACGCTGTAGAATTAATCATGGCTTTAGAAGAAGAGTATGATTTAGAAATCGCTGAAGATGATGCAAAAACGATGAAAAGTGTTAAAAACATCGTTGAATATATTGAAAGTCATCAATAATTTGATTA
>DKYS01000071.1 GCA_002493395.1 Turicibacter sp. UBA7094
ACTAACACGTCCTCCGTCATCTTCGCTAAAGATTCAGCTGCTTTTTTCGATCGTCCTTCCGTGACCCGACCGATAATGATTCCAAGCAACACGGCCATGCAAATACCGATTCCGTCTTGATACTCACCCACTAAAAAGCTGAGCCCACTGGCAATAATTAAAATCACCATCAGTGGTTCTTTAAACACATCAAATAACTCCCAAAATAGGCCACGCTCTTTTGGCTTTGTGAATTCGTTTGCACCATGTTTCGATCTTAATGCTTCAATTTCTTGTTTTGTTAAACCTGTTTTTAAATCTGTAACTGTAATGTTCGCTGATTCTGCTTCATTTGCCAAACGTTTAATGACCGACACCTTCTTTCTTTTTGTTTATACAGTTCACTCTATGTCTTGTCGGTTAAAAATAGAACAAAAAAACTTCCCGAATGAGAAGTTTTTAATAAATTTCATCTCCCTCTAAAAAGGAGCGCACTAATGTGACGATCATAGACGTCGCCCTTTTATTTTGATGAACGGTATCGATGGTTAAATGGAGCCCCGCTTCCTCTGAAATTTCTTCCCACGACTTTCCTAAAACATAATGCTTAAAAGACGGGATAAAATACGCAAACGGCGACCGCACGACCGGGCGTTTCGCCTCATATCGTTTCGTTTGTAAATAATTTAACTGCCACTCATTCAGGGGAAGATACGTCACCCCATGCGTCTTCGCCACCTCATAAATATCCTGACTATAGGCGATTGCTCGTTTAAACGCAATAGAATCTTCATCCTCACTAATGAGGGGTAACGATAAAATCGCAATTTTAGCCTCGGTCTGTTGCTTTAACTCCCATATCAATTCATGTAAATTGCGAATGAACCAATCTTCCGTTGGTTTTTGTGGCAAATGTTTTTTGAGTTCAAAATGAAGTTCATTGGACTTACTTAGACGTGCTAAAATATCGTTCGTTCCAATTAAAATAATAATATAATCCGGATGCGTTTCAATTACTTCCCCAATGCGATGAAGCGCATTATAGGATAAGTCCCCATTCACTCCGGCATTAATAAATTCATAACCTTCTTCGTTTAATTCGTTCGCTAAATCGTCTACAAAGTTATGCGCCATCGTTCCCTGGGTATGACTATCCCCTAAACAAGCCACAACTTTTTTTAACAAGCCATCCGTTGGCTTAAAATGCGTCGGTGTATTCGCAGGGCGCCGACTAAACCGATAAACGGTGTATCCTGCACTCGCCACCGCAAGCGTCCCAGCAATCCCCATCAACCATTTTGACTTCCTTTTCATCTTTTTACGATTCCCCTTTCTCATTTTTCATGAACTACCCTTATCATATCCAACTTCAAGGAAATGATAAAGCCACTTTTTAAAAAAATGAATCTTCCTCATCTAAAAAAGAAAGGCTAATCTATTCAAAATCGCAAATAAGTCCCATCCGTCCAAAATCGAAGGTTCCCCATTTTCATCCTCGCTTATTCTTTCGCACAAAAAAATCCTAGTTTAACTAGGATTTCTAAGTCACTTTTTTCATTTTACATTGCTCACAAACACCTTTAAATGTCATTTCACATTTTGAAACATCGACTCCCGTCGCTTGTTCAACGACAGCATCAATTCCAAATAACTCTGGAATAAATAAGTCTTTGACATCGCCACATTCTAGGCAAATAAAATGAAAATGCTCCTCTAATGTTCCATCAAAACGATCAGGATAGCCAGGGATACTCACCTTCCTAATCATGTCGTGGTCCGCTAACTGAGATAAATTTCGATAAACAGTTCCTAAACTTAAATTCGGATGATCTTTTTTTAACATTTCGTAAATGGCATCGGCTGTCAAATGACATGGATTGTCCTTGACACAGTTATGAATCATTTCACGTTGTTTAGAATATTTCATTCTAATCACCTCTTTTTCTTTTAAAATAACTATAATAATAATGATTACTGGTTGTATTATAAAAGGAGAGATTTTATTTGTCAAATCTTTTGCTTATTAAATTGTTGGACTAAGTCTTCTTTTTGCTGACGAGTCATCTTTTTAATCTGATACTCCCGTTGGCACGCTTCACTTCGCGTCAGATATCCCTCTTGATAACAAAGCGTAACCGGACGTCTCGCCCGTGTATATTTTGCCCCTTTTGACGATTCATTATGCTCCTTAACCCGCCGATTGACATCTTTAGCATATCCCGTATAATAAGTCCCATCCGAGCATTTAACCATATAAACCCAGTGCATACCTTTATCCCTTCCTTACCTCAAACGTAAACCAATGTTTTTTATTATACCATAAAGAAATATTTTTCTACAATATTCGACATCTTTATTTTTCCCCCTTGCTGATTTTAGATAACAGACAAACCTAAAAAATAGTTTCTATCTTGCTTAACCCGTGAGTTTTTTAAAAAAATAACGTTAAATTAGGAGGAGATTCTATGATTGAATCCATTCAACTGGATTTAGCAACCCAAAATGACGCTCAAGAACTACTTAACATTTATGCCTACTATGTGAAACAAACGGCGATTACCTTTGAATACACCGTTCCATCACTCGAACAATTTCAAGAACGCATTCGGCACACACTCACCGCTTACCCCTACCTCGTGGCTAAACGAAAAAATGAAATTTTAGGATTTGCCTATACGGGCCCATTTAATAAACGAGCGGCCTATCAATGGAACGCTGAAACAAGTATTTATCTTAAACAAGGAGAACTTAAAAAAGGGGGTGGGGCGTTACTCTATCGTGCCTTAGAACAACTTTCGCGTGCTCAAAACATCGTCAACTTAAATGCTTGCTTAAGCTATCACGACCTAGAAGACGTCCGACTCCCAAAATCAAGTTATTACTTTCACCAACGTCGTGGCTTTAAACAAGTGGCCCACTTTCATCAATGTGGCTATAAATTCGACCGGTGGTATGACATGATTTGGATGGAAAAAAGAATCCAAACACCTCCGCCATCCCCAAAACCATTCATTCCCTTTCCAGATTTAGACCCTTCCGTCTTCATCAATTCCATCAAGAGATAAAAAAATAAAAGTTGGCCTCCACTGTCATTAAGCTAATAAATTAGGGAGTAAAATCTCCAAAAGATATTGAATGAATGTTTTTTCAATCAGATGTCTTTGATAAAGTCGTTAAAAAATGTGGGGATGAAAGTTATCAACCTAAAGAATCATTCAAGGTAGAAAGTGAATACTTCAATTTCTTTATTCGATTGAAACCTATTTATGATGGTTATAATCATCTATTTATATATGAAAAGTTAGAAAGTTAGCATGGTTTAGTCAGCGAATAAGTTTACGAACCGAAGTCTTATACAGTAAAATGGAATTTAACTTTATGATATAGCTTGTCATTTAAGAATCATTTATAATAGAGTTATCAGAAAATATAGCGTCAAATAAGAAAGGAAGAGACCGTAATGACATTAGCCCTATTACCACCTAAGATGGATTTTGTATTTAAGAAGATTTTTGGGAATGAGAATCACCCTAATATTTTAATTTCATTTTTAAATGCGGTATTAAACCCGATTGATCCCATTAAATCAGTTACCTTACAAGATACAACCATTGAGAAAGAGTACCTTACCGATAAATGGGGCC
>DKYS01000012.1 GCA_002493395.1 Turicibacter sp. UBA7094
GATAAAACAGCAGCAGCGTTAATGCAAGGGGAGATTGCTATTATGGTGGATGGATCCCCCTTTGTGACCATCGGACCGGCTTATTTTGCTTCGATGTTCCAGGCGACAGATGACTATTATTCGCGTCCCTTGATTGCGACGTTTACCCGACTTTTACGTTATGCTTCCTTTTTAATTGTTATTTTAGTACCGGGATTATATGTCGCTATTTCAACGTATCATCAAGAAATGATTCCGACGGTGTTATTAATTACAATTATTAATCAGCGGAGTGCCAACCCGTTCCCAACGTATATTGAAACGCTCATTATGTTGAGTTTATTTGAGGTCATTCGTGAGGCCTCTCTTCGTAAGCCGAGCGTGGTCGGAGATTCGATGACGATTGTGGGGTCATTAATTATTGGTCAAACGATTGTACAGGCGGGACTTGTTTCTTATATTGTCATTATTATCGTATCGATTACATCGATTTCAGGGTTTATCTTATCAAGTAGTCGATTATCAAATTCGACACGGATTTTAACGTTTGTCTTTTTATTTTTAGGGGCGGCCTTTGGACTTTATGGTATTACAATAGGTGTTCTTTTGCTTATTTTACATTTATCATCTTTAACAACATTAGATCAACCTTATTTGGCACCGATTGCGCCATTTAATTTACATGACCAGGAAGACCAGTTTTTACGGTTACCTCTTTCATGGATGAAATATCGACCAAAAGTGTATAAGCCTAAAAATCGAGTGCGTCATAACCTTGATCAAGCGAAAAGAAAGGAGGATTAAATGTGAAGCGATGGATGTGTATCGCCATGATGTTAGTCGTGGTTTGTTTAAGCGGCTGTGGTCATAAGGTTGAAATGAGCCAAATTGGAATTGTGGCAGGGCTTGGTGTTGATCAAACGGAGAATGGGTATTTATTAACGGCACAGATTGTGAATCCATCCGCTATTGCTGGGAACCAGCATGATACGTTAGATGTTTTCTCAATTTCTGCTGAGGGTGACACGCTGTACGATGCATATCGTTCACTTAATGCGTTGACGGCCAAGGTTCTTTATCTTCCTCATTTAAATGTTATCGTTGTCAGTGAGGAGGTGGCGCAATCAGGGATTGATCCGATTGTTGATTTCGTGTTGCGTAATGTGATGATTCGCCCCAACATTACGATAACGGTTGCTAATAATGCAACGGCCCGAGAAGTCTTAAATGTGTTAACGCCGAGTGAACAGGTTCCGATTAATCAATTAAACTCATTATCAAATCTTTGTTTAACCTGTACGGGGCGTGAAGTGAATTATAACTTGTATCAAGTGAGTGGGATGGTCAATGATCCAAGCTCAAATGTCGTGTTAAATAGCGTTGCTATTGACTCAAAGGAACAAGGTGAGGAAGGTGATATTCAAAATATTTTACAGATGGAGTCGCCTTCTCAATTAAACATTAATTCATTAGCTGCTTTTCAGGCGGATAAATTAGTAGGGTATTTATCAGATAAGGAAGCTCAATATTATAATTTATTAGTTGGAACGAGTAAGCGTTATGTCCTAAGTACAGAGATTGAGAATGAGTATAAAATCTCTTATGAGGCCCGTGAATCGAAAGTCGAGATTAAGCCAAATGTGGATGAGAATAAAGTAGAGATTGAGTGTGCGGTGAAAGGAATTTTGATGGAGAACGGTTATCCCGTTGATTTAATGAATCCAACGAACATTAGTGATTTGGAGACGTATTTATCAGCAGATCTTAAATCAGAGATTGAATCATTTGTTGCTAAGACTCAAAACGAGTTAGCCTCAGATATTTTAGGTGTAGGTGGAAAGGTTCATCGTAAGAATCCTAAAAAATGGGCTGAGGTCAGTGGTTACTGGGAAGAAATCTATCCTCAGTTAGACTTTGATATCAAGGTTAAAGTAGAGATTACTTCTGTTGGTGACATTGCAAATTTAAAGGAATAGAAAGTGGGTGATTTTTTGAAAACGTCACGTCTAAGTTTAAATCAGTTTTCTTCATTATTGGTCTTGTTTTTATCAAGTAGCGCTACACTGATTAACGTCGGTCGTTTTTCTGGCGCTGATGTTTGGATTTCTTTATTGATAAGTGCGGTTCTTGGAACGCTATTATTTACGATGTATTACCGAATTGGAAAGTTGCATCAGTTTGATAGTTTATCAGGAATTTTGACTGATTTATTTGGTAAGTTTCTAGGAAGTCTTATTTTAATCGCTTATAGTGGTTACTTCCTATTTATGATGGCAAGTCTTTTAAAAAGCACCTCAGATGTTGTTGAGGTGACCTTAACGGTCGATGCCAATATGGTCTTAATTATGCTTTTATTAATGATTCCTATTGTTTACGGATTAATCCTTGGAGTAAATGCGATTGGACGTTCCGCTGAGTTGCTCTTTTATTTTGTGATGCTTTGTTTTATTCCTTTGGTGATTGCTGTTTTTACTTCTGATATTTTTAGTTTTGATCGCTTTTTACCCGTTTTGGAAAAAGGATTTTCCCCATTGAAACAAAATATTTATACGATGACACTATTTCCTTATGGAGAGTCCATTGTGTTTTTAACGATTTTTCCATTGCTACCTAAGGATAGAAAAGGAAAAATTTTAAGTTATAGTTATTGGGCTATCTTGTTGGCAACAATTATTTTACTTGCAACGGACGTCATGTGTGTGGGTATTTTAGGCGTTGGGTTAATGAAGAATTTTATCTATCCTTTCTTTAATGCGATGAAAATGGTCGGTTTTAATGTATTATTTGAACGTCTTGATCCGCTAGCAATTATTATTGTTATGATAACGTGCTTTTTTAAATTAAG
>DKYS01000097.1 GCA_002493395.1 Turicibacter sp. UBA7094
CTTGTCATTAACTTCCGTCTTCCTTATTAACCCTTTTTAGGAGTATAATAAAGCCATCATACTGGGGGTGATACTCGTGACTGTTTTAAAGACTTTCATTTTTAAATCAGTTTGCTCCACGCAAGGAACGTCAAAGTCAGCTATGCTTTGTTTGGAGCCTCGTTCACTTAATAGCTGAGATAAATTATAACTAGGTTCTTTTCAACAAAGCAATATGGCGTTCTTTGCTCTTACGACTGTATAAATTTAGCCGTAAAGGAGCAAAACGATGAAGTACACGAACGCAAAATCTATCTTACCTGAAGAACTTTTAACTTTAATTCAAGATTATATCGATGGCGAATATCTTTATATCCCTCGAAAACAGGAAAATCAAAAATCATGGGGTGAAAAAAGTGGAGCTAAAAAAGGCCTACTCGAACGAAATCGGGACATTTACGAACATTATCTCGCGGGAATCCCGATTTCTGAATTGGCCCACCTCCACTTTCTATCAGAAAAAAGTATTCGGCGCATTATTGCCCAACAAAAAAAAGGCCCATCGTTGATACAGAATCAAAGATGAGCTAGCGCCTCTCTTACCCTCCTGTTATACTAATTATAAAAGAGCTGATGATCATCGCATCAGCTTTTTATCTAGGAAAAGGAGTGATTTCTTATGGAAGCCTTCTTAAAAAAAGAAGAATATAACTACATTAATAAACGATTAAAAGATTTAAATAATGCCTTGCGAACGTGTAACGATTATCGGACACGAGATGCAAGTCGTGATTACATTCAAGATAAAATTCTTTCGCACCTCAGTCATCTCCTTCCTGAACAAAAAAAATTACTCGATATCACGGCTCTCAAAGATTCCCACGACATCGATATCTTTCTAAACCAATTACAACCTTACATTTTTACAAACCCACCGATTACAGCGAATGAAATTTCTAAACTCTTTAAGAAAGAAAAAAAATTGAAACTCCCTTCGAGCGAGGTGCTGGAACGTCCGTGTGTTTATCTCGGTTGGTTTGATTTAGCGACGAAAAAACTCTTCATCGTCCACCGCTATCACCAACAATTACTGGGGATGGCTTGCCGGCTCACGGAGGCCAAAAATAAACAGACAAACGTATGCGCCCTCTGTCATCATATGGGGCCTAAAAGTGAAGTGGCTTTTGTTTCCCCTCTTTGTAAAGGAAATAAAAATTATCGTTCCATCGGTTTTTTCGCTTGTTTAGATAGCGCAGCCTGCAACGAGCGAATCACATCAACTGAAAAATTAGAGGGGCTTCTTAAAGAAGTTAATAATATTAAATAAAAAAAGTCTAGAGTTTCTAGACTTTTTTTCATTATTCTCCTGCTTTTAGTTCAAACACGGTCACCTGCGGCACATTAAATAGGCGAAACGGTACCCTCGTATTTCCAATTCCTGTATTCACATAAAGTGGAATTTGATTTCCAACTTCATAAAAACCACGAACGTATTGCTGACCAAGTATCGTCGTCATTAAAGGACCCACAAATGGAAGATAAACCTGTCCCCCATGACTATGCCCAGCTAACGCTAGATCAATGGGATAACCGATAAAATCGTTGACTAGGTCTGGCTCATGTAACATTAAAAGATTTAAATTCGTTTCCTCCATCCCCTGCACCGTCTGATTGAGATTATAATACCCTATCAAGGCATCATCGGCGCCATATAAATTTAAGGCCGTTCCCTTAATTGTTAGTACTTCATGCTCATTCAGTAAAACTTTAAATCCCGCTGCTTCCATTAACTCTTCATAAAATCTTTCGGCTCCGCCACCATAATCACGATTTCCAAAGACAGCATACTTCCCATCTGTCGCTTCAATTGTGGATAAGATTCTTTGAACTTCCTCTAAACTTCCCTCATACTCAGCTGCGTTATCCATCAAGTCCCCTGTAAATAAAACTAAGTCGGCGGACTGCTCATTAATCTTTTTCACAACTTTCTTAAGATCCTCCGTTGAAAAAAATTCACCGATATGTGTATCCGAAAACTGAACGACTTTAATTGTTTCACCCTTCACCTTTTCACTCACTATTTCGTGGGAAACAACATGCAACAACTTTGGTTCAATAAATGTCGCGTAAAGACCGACTCCTATTCCAATGACTATCAACCAACCTAAACACTTCAGTAATCCCTTCATCGACTCATCCTCTATACTCTCACTTTATCTTTACAAGATTATATTGTACTCTCATTAAAAATAAATCACAAACTCTTTTTTTAGAATTTATTCCAATAATATGTCGAAGGTGATTTTTTTTCTATCCTTATTATATAGGGGATTTGTTTTATTGAAAAAACCCACCTCGGTTCATGAAGCGTGGTGGGTTAAATTGCTCATCTTTTAATCCAATCAAGGAATTTTTTCTCAATGTAATAGCAGTTTTTCTATCCTTATTATATAGAGGAGTTTTTTCAAGGAAATAACTGCCCTAATTAATCTGACTGAAGGATACCCTCTAGTCTTTTAATCAACTCAGGGTACTCTTTTCGTGAACGAATCTCCTCAAATGTAGGATCCGTTACAATTAACTGGAGCAACAGTTCAGGAAATCTTTCTGACTGAAGACTTTCATTCAACTCTAGTTCACCGAATAAATGCGTCGGCATTTTCATAGTTGTGTGTGCAAGTTGATCGATTATTTTTGTTAATTCACTTATGACCTCTTCTTCACGATGTTGACGACTAAAAAAAATAATTTTTTCTAATGTATAACTAACCCCATATACCGCTTCTAACTCAAAAAGTTCGATTAACGCCCCCTCTATCTGTAACAGACGCTCCGTCATTAAAGACTGATTTTGATTCACACAAAGTTGACGATAATGTCCTAAGGTGAGGCGAATAGATGACAAATGGTTAAACAATCTTCGTTGAATTCTTTGTTTAACCTCCTTATTCTCTTTGCGCTGAAGATAAATAGCAATTAATAAATCATCCGGATGAAAAGTCAGCCGTGGCATTTCGAGTAAAATCTTTTCTGCCTTTTCATCTTCTTGATTTTGAAAATAAATACTTGCTAGTAAATAGTTTGCTTGATTCATTAAAGAGGCATCTGTTCCACTTGCGACCTCTTCAAGTAATGAAATGACCTGTTTTGACAAGTCGTCTAAAATATCCTTTGGCGCAACCCCTTTTTCCATTAAGTAAAACGAGGCAATAGCCAATTTCAACTCATTACTTTTTGGATACTGTCTCAAATATCCCGTACATTTTTCAATCATTTCATCAAATAAACGTTTGTTTGCTAGTTCTTTGCATTCTGCGAGCCACTGATTAATTTGCAAAGGCGTCAATTTTTGTTCGTACGCCATCAGTTCATCGATGCTACATTCAAAAAACTGAGCAATCTTTGGCAATAACGTAATATCCGGATATGTTGTCCCCGTTTCCCATTTAGAAACAGCGGGAACCGATACGCCAATTGCCTGTGCTAACTGTTCCTGCGTCAAGTGATGTTCCTTTCTCAAACGATAAATAACCTCACCAATTTTTAAGTTCATCCTTTCATCCCTTCCTACAAACAATCTATACTCCTATTATAAACGTTCCTCAAAGTGACCCACAATAACCGAACTGTTAAACATTTGATAACCTTTTTAACCATGAGTTAATCTTTGATCTTGATTTGAATCTTTAATAAATAATTTTCGTATCCTTTCACCGATACCTCATCGAGTATAAACTCTTCATACGCATAGCCCTCAAGTTCAAGTTGATTAGCTTTTGCGAATGACTTTACACGATCATATGTTTGATAGGATAGTTCGTAATCCCCCTGGTGGTACGCCATCAAATACGTCCCCCTTGGTTTTAAAAATAATGGTGATGTTTCCTTCCTCTTATCTGATTTTGAATATAAATAACTATAATGAACATACTCTGAAGAATTCAAATGCTCTTCGTCAATCATACAACCGATGGCTGATAAATAATTCAATCCCCTTTCCTGCATAAATTCAGACAAGTGATTAAAAAAACCATGATGGCTCGTATAATCTAAAGGTGGACTCAACGTTAAATACTCTTCTTCTAGGTGTAAACACTCAATGGCATCCTTATTTATTGTGATTGCCTGCTCTGTTATTTCTATTTTTTCTTTCATAAAGTGCTTTATTTTTTTCAAATATTCAATTTCTCGATCAATATCCTCTATCTTTTGTAAAAAGAGTTGTGATAAATTTTCTGGACTCCGACTATCTAAATAAGCTTTAATCTCTTTCAGAGACATTCCTAACTCTTTTAATGCCGTAATCACTCCGAAAACTTCAAACTGTTGATAACTGTAATAACGGTACCCGTTCTCCTGCTTGATTATCGGTTGAAAGATGCCGATGTCATCATAATGAAAAAGCGTTTGTTTTTTGATGCCCCACAGTTTAGCGAATTCACCAGTTGTAATATATTGTTTCATTTACTGTCCTCCTCTTGACTATACGGTTACCGTATACTATATGATAGTACCGAAAGGTGGGATTTATTAAGATGTCTTTAACAAATAAGCAGTTAACACTCAAATCATTTTTGGTTTTTACATTCCCAACGATGATTATGATGATTTTTTTATCACTTTATACGATTATCGACGGGGTCTTTGTCTCACGAGTTGTCGGACAAAATGCCCTATCCGCGATTAATATCTTTTTACCCTTATGGGTTGCCCTCAACGGGATTGCTGTCATGTTCGCCACGGGGGGAAGTGCCATTGTGGCGAAAAACTTTGGGGAAGGGAAACCTGAACAAGCTAAGCAACATTTTTCATTAATCGTAGCTGTTACCCTTGCAATTGGTCTCTTTTTAATGCTTCTTCAGTTACTCTTTCTCCCAAAACTTTTACGATTATTAGGAGCTACTGACAATATTTACGAACATGCCTATGCTTATGGAACGATTTTAACTATTTTCATGCCGACTACTATGTTGAAATCACTCTTTGATTACTTCATGGTTACTGCTAATCAACCGAAACGTGGTCTCTTTTATACGGTAATCGGTGGTGTGACAAACATTATTTTAGACTACCTTTTTATCGTTGTCTTTAAGATAGGAATTGCAGGGGCCGCCCTAGCTACCGCCATTGGTCTATTAGTTCCTGCAATCTTAGGTTTCATTTATTTTATGAATCAAACAAACTACCTCCACTTCACTAAACCGAAGTTAGAGTGGTCGATTATCTTAAAAAGTATGGGAAATGGTTCTTCTGAAATGGTCACGAATCTTTCAAGTTCTGTCACAACCTTACTTTTCAATTTAGCCATGCTTCATTATCTTGGCGAGAAAGGGGTAGCTGCGATTACCATTGTTTTATACGCTCAATTTTTCTTAATGTCCGCTTACCTTGGATTTTCATCTGGTGCTGCCCCACTCATTAGTTTCAACTACGGTGAAAATAACCATGAAAATCTAAGAAAACTGATTCGTTATAGTTACCGAATTCTAATGGTTGCCTCCGTAGCAACGTTTGCCCTTGCCCTCATTCTTGCTTCGCCACTGATTAAACTGTTTACGGGTGGAAAGAATGAACTTTATCACTTAACCTTGATCGGATTCAATTTATTTGCGATTAGTTTTCTACCCGTTGGTTTAAATATCTTTACCTCTGCCATGTTTACTGCCCTTTCAAATGGGAAAATCTCAGCCTTTATTTCTATTTTAAGAACCTTAATTCTTGTCTTAGTTGGAATCATCCTGCTTCCAACCTTCCTAGGGGTTTACGGTGTATGGCTCACCATTCCATTTTCAGAGGCTGTGACCCTTATTTTTTCACTTTTATTAATGAAGCGCTATGGGAACTATTATCACTATGCTTAAAAGAAAGGTCATCTCCAACCGGAGATGACCCTTTTTTATCATTATTCAAAATCTAAATACTCCACGTATACATACCCAGTTTGTCCTTCAAAAGAGATTTGTACCCATTCATCATTATAATATCGATTTAAAACAGTTACCTCGTCCCCTTCATTGAGATTTCCAATAATCTCAGTTCCTGTTGCTGCTTCCTTACGTACATTAACCCCATCAATATTACAATAAGCTACTGAATGATCTGTTTTCTTATCTTGATCTGATGTCGCCGTGTTTTCACCTTCTTGGTTCGTTACTTCACTTTTATCTGATGGTTCCTCATTCGCTTGGACTTCTTCTTTCACTTCATTATAAGTAATGAACTCATTTTCGGCCTTTGGTTGCTCATAGGTTGCCGCCATGACTCCAGTATACATAATTAAACCAGCCCCTAAAGCTGTTAAAAGTCCAATCATTGAAACACCCACTCGTTGCGTCCACGACGTTACTTTTTTATTAGCGGTTGCTTTCCTTTTTTGTTGCATGATAACCCCTCCTCGTTAATATCTGTAAGCATATCACTAAATAGATCGAGAATTATATTATTATAACTAATGATATCATAATTTTGTAGAATAATGATGTAATTTCAATTGACATTATCACCCATTAAAAAATCTCTTCCCTCACTTAACGTGCGGGAAGAGATTTCATTGTTTGTTAATAGGCTGAAAGATACTCAATGGCCGGACGGTTTCCAACCCCATCTGCCGTTAAAATGCGTTCAACACGACCACTCGGTGATTCCACAACAATTTTTAAATGAGGGATTCCATCCGGAATATAACATTTCAGCGATACGACATCATTTTCACTTGCTATATATTTTTCAAAAGCTACTCCGTCTTCTACTAAATCGCCCGCTTCAAATTTAAGGCGATATAACTTAACCGTCGAACCAACCTCTTTAGGTACAATTAATAGATGTTCTTCAACTAAATCTTCATGATATTCTGCTACATTTAATTGGTTAAGTACCGATAATTGCGATGACGATGGGCGATGAACAAGGGCCCCTATCTGATTAGCGTTCATTTGTAACCCTAATAAACGAACAGCCGAACGATCACTGACGACAGGTTCTTCTGCTACCATAACTTCTGGTTCCCTCTCTTCTTCAATAATAGGCGTCACTTCATTTTCAACCACTGGTTGAGGTGCTATTGGTTCTGAAACTTCCACCGTTGGACTTTCAACGGCCTCCGGTTCCCATGATTCTGTATCCGGTTGATTTTCTTCGTTTACAACGGATTCCTTCTCTTCTATTTCCACCTTTGGTGTCTCGTCCTGAATAAGTTTAATCTTGGTTGCCTCTAATAAAATTGGTTCAACTAATTTATCGTTTTCTTTAGCTTGAACAGACTCTACTTTTGCCGTTAAAACTGACGCACAAAGTGCGACAACTGTTAATCCAACAACAGATATTCCAATTTGGCTCACTCTCGATTGAATACTTTGATACATTTTCCCCTTCATCTTCCCATGCCTCCTAAATTTTCATTAAAACCATAACCCCACGTTTCTTTAATTTCAATTAATTATAACAAATTTCGTTTATTTTTTTAACTGACATTATCCCCCATAATCTCCATAATCTAATGGGATGTCTATAATTTCTTTTTTTACAGATCTTTATCAAATGGTGTGGGCTTCACCCACACCAAATATTATAGAACCTTTTTTACTTTAATGGAATCCTTAAACACCATGGCACATCTTCTTCACTCGATTCTGGCATTAACGGAAGGGCCATCGTATAGGTTTTGTTGAGATCAATGTGATCTAATTTAATTTTATAAATTCCCTGTAATTCATCCTGTGGAGCAACAATCAACTGGCCTTCACGTCTTGCATAGTCTTTCATTGTTTCGTCAAATAAAACAAAGCTGTTTAAGTTACGTGCCGAATAAGTTGGTGGTATTTTTACGGTGACAATAACTTCATCATTTTGAAGTTCCACATTTTCAATGGTTACCTTCTCCACCGAATTGACCCAAATCTCATCAGTAATATAATCCATTAATGGCTTAAATTCCGTTGGGAGTCCCCCGTTCAAATAATAGATCACTTCATTCAAGGCATATCCCGATGCTAATTCTTGCTCATTCGGTAGATGGGTAATTTTATCATATTCTTCCATAAAATTTACCTGATTAGGCGTTTGATAAATTTCGTACATCCAACCATCGACCTGAACATGGCGGGCAATTTCCTCTCTTGGATAAATCTCCACCCACTCAAGTTCAGTCATATCCGAATCTATCCCTAAACGCAACGAATATTCTTCTCCATTGAAATCCCCCAGTGTGAAGTTCGGCTCATAAATATGTCCATTTGAGCCTTGAATCACAACTTGATCTAACTGATATCGAACCTCTTTAACAGCCTCTCCTTTAACACTCATCTCTAATGTTGTTGCTACTGGGCTCCTTAATAACTGATTAACGGAAATCAATGTCTTTTCGTACTCCACCTTTACGTTAGGTTTAAACTCTTCCGTTCCTTCCAATTTTGCAACCTTAAATTTAAAATCCCATTTCCCTTCTAAAAAGTCATATCCATGCTCAATTCGGTTGATTCCCAATTCAATCGTTACCTCATCCCCTAAATTAAATGATGAAACATCCGCTTCAATAATAATTGCTCCCGTTTTTTCATCAATTTTTCGTACCCGGAATCCATTTATTCCCTCAGGAATCTTATGATTCACACGTAATCGATAACCTAAATTAAAAAAGTCATTCTCATTTAATCCCTCATACCCTTTCAAAAACTCACTTTCCACCGTTAACGACATAAGAAGAAGATTATCATCTAACACGACTTCATCTACTGTAATCACCGAATCTTTATCCGTCTTTGACAAGCCTATCCCATTCGATAAATCTTGAAACTTTTCGGTTGGTCCCCCAAATAAATAATCTGAAAAATCATTAAAGGATTCACCTATTTCTTTCAAAGCATTAATGACCGGTGGTTGGCTGAGTCCAATCCCCCCAACTAAACAAAGACTCGCCACTATTGAGAGCACTCGCCTAGAACTCATCACTGTTTTATTCCCTTTTATTTCCTTTTTAGCTCGCTCCATTCCCCTAATAACGGCTTCTTCGTACATTTTCGAATTCATCTTAACCTTCCTCCTTTAGCATCATCTCAAGTTCCTTTTTCCCTCTTCTTAAATGACTTTTTACCGTATTCGGTTTCATTTGAAGCCGAATAGAAATATCCTCAATACTTAAATCCTCAAAATAATACATCTTAATAATCGAACGGTATTCTGGGCGTAATTTTTGAATCGCCTGACTCAAATCTATCCTTTCTTCAATCAGGCACCCTTTATGAGGGGCCTCAATTTCTTCCCCGAGTTCATTTAATTCTACCTTTTGAAAAGAGTTCATCGCTAAATTAATCAAAATTCTTGTCATCCATGTCTTAAAATAATTCGGTTCTTTTAATTGGTGAATGTTTAAAAGCCCCCGATATGCTAACTCCTGAATTAAATCCATCACATCTTGTTCATTTTTCACATATCGATAAGCTATCTGTGTAAAGTATCCCTCATAACGTTTCATTAACTCTAAAAAGGCTAAATCATCCTTTTTCATTGCCCGCTTAACTAACCGAACCTCTGATAATTGACTATAACGTTGTTCCCACCTAAAGACTATCATTTCATCCTCCTTATATTCCGTCGTTTATCCTCACTCTCTTAGAGTCTACTTGTTAGTAAAAAGTTGCAAAAATTTTATCGTCTTACTAAAATTATCCCATCATGAATATATTTTTTTTAAAATCAAATCCTATGAAAGAGTGATTTTATAAATCATCACATTTTTACATAACTTAAGGAGATTATCTCATGAACTATTCGATTGTTTACAGTAGTGTCACAGGTAATACTGAAAAATTAGCTAAAGCGATCAAAAATCACATCGGAGCTTGTTACTTCGGGAAACCGTCCAACGAAGCATTAGAGGCAGATGTCATCTTTGTTGGATTTTGGGCGACTAAAAACTCTTGTTCCGCCGATATTCAACGTTTTATTGAAAAGATGGCGAACAAAAAAGTGTTCATCTTCGGAACGGTAGGATATGACAATACACCTGCTTACTTTGAGGAAATCTTAAATAATGTAAAATCTCTTGTGCCCGCTTCTAATACCATAATCGGTGCTTATGCCTGCCAAGGAAAAGTTTCAGAAAAAAAACAGGAACAGCTAAAAGAAGCCGTACCTGAAAAATACGAAGCTATTAAAGATAATTTAGCTGAATCCATCCATCATCCTAATGAAAAAGATATCGACGGATTATTATCTGCGGTAAAAGCAGCGATTTAAAACAGAAAAGACCATCCCCCAAAGGATGATCTTTTTTTATCGAAGTTAAAAAATAATGTAACAATCAGGTTTAATACATGATAGCCTCTTTCCCATCATCACCATGATCTATTCGCCGAATACCTCTAAATATTCAATTTGCTCTCGATCTCCACGACCATCATAAGTAATCAAATACTCAACCCTTTTCTCTTTATACTCCATCACAACCTTCAAATTCGGAATTCCTTCAGGAACGAGACATCTCACCTCAATGACCTGATTTTGCTCAATCACG
>DKYS01000080.1:0-1271 GCA_002493395.1 Turicibacter sp. UBA7094
GGGCGTACCGGGGTGAATTTAAAACCGTCTGTTGTGAAGGAATTATCGGAAATCCCGACGATTATAGGAATCAAAGAGGCCAGCGGAGATATTTCCCAAGTGGCCGAAATTGCTCGTTTATGCGGTAAGGATTTCTTTATTTATAGTGGAAATGACGATATGATTGTTCCCGTTCTCTCGTTAGGAGGCCAGGGTGTTATTTCTGTGCTAGCGAACCTTTTACCTAAAAAGACTCATGAGTTGGTGGATGCCTATTTAACGGGATCGGTCGTGAAATCACGGGAGTTACAGTTAGAGGTGAATGGACTTGTTCATACGTTATTTAGTGAAGTAAACCCAATTCCGGTTAAGACGGCAATGAACTTAATGGGAATGAACGTTGGGGGGCTTCGCCTCCCGTTAACAGAAATGGAAGCTGAACACGTAGAAAAATTAAAAGATGAAATGATGAAGCAAGGATTATTGTAAGAGGTGAATTAGGATGTTAAAAGTTGGTTTAAGTGGTTGTAATGGAACGATGGGACGTATTTTGAATGAGTTACTGCATGAAGAAGAAAATACGCAAGTGGTGTTTGGGATTGATCTAGATTCGACACGTTGCGAAAATGACTATCCTGTTTTTAAAAGTCCACAGGAAGTGAATGTGCCCTGTGATGTGGTTATCGATTTTTCAAAACCAGAAAATATTGATGCATTGATTGACTATTGTCTGTCGACCGAGACACCGGCTGTTATCGCAACAACAGGTCTGACTGAGGTACAGGAGTCAAAAATTGTAGAAGCGTCTCATCGAATTCCGATTTTCCGTTCAGGGAATACGTCGTTAGGTGTGAATGTATTGCTTGATTTGGTAAAGACAGCGACTCGTTTATTAAACGACCAATTTGATATTGAAGTGATTGAAAAGCATCATAATAAAAAGGTAGATGCTCCGAGTGGCACGGCTTTTATGATTGCAAGTTCGATTAATGAGGAGTTACATAATTCGATGGAGTACCATTATGGGCGCCAGGGAAATCATACGAAACGAGAGGAGAAAGAGATTGGGATTCACTCGGTTCGTGGGGGAACGATTCCTGGCGAGCATACGGTGATCTTTGCTGGTCCAGATGAAATGATTGAAATAAAACATACGGCATTGTCAAAAAAGATTTTTGCCGAGCAAGCGATTAAAGCAGCCGAATTTGTGACCCAACATGGGCCTAAGTTATACAATATGCATGACATCATGAATGCGAATTAGAGGGAGGTTCTTGAATGAGTCAGGTGGG
>DKYS01000080.1:1627-4018 GCA_002493395.1 Turicibacter sp. UBA7094
GGTGAGTATGAAGAGATTCAATCGATTCTTCTTCAACATAAAGACCGTATTGTTGATTATGAAATGGAAAATGACCGTCGAAATTCGGCCGTTCCAATGCTCGATTTAAAAGAGGTTAAAGCACGTATTGAACCTGGTGCGATTATTCGTGATAAAGTGAGCATCGGTGATAATGCCGTGATTATGATGGGAGCCGTCCTTAATATCGGGGCTGAGATTGGTGAAAATACGATGATTGATATGAATGCAGTTGTTGGTGCCCGTGGAACGATTGGAAAAAATGTTCATGTAGGAGCGGGATCAGTGATTGCTGGCGTTTTAGAACCACCAAGTAAAACACCCGTGATTGTTGAAGATGGAGTTATGATTGGTGCGAATGCAGTTATTTTAGAAGGCGTGCGTATAGGAGAAGGTGCTGTTGTTGCTGCAGGGGCGGTTGTGACAGAAGATGTTGCTCCGTATACAGTTGTTGCCGGAATGCCTGCCCGTGTCATTAAACAAAAAGATGAACAAACCACTTCAAAAACACAGTTACTTGAAGATTTACGAAAATAGAAAAAAGTAGTGAAGGTTTTCCCTTCACTACTTTTTTGAATCAATGTATAAGTTTTTTACGTAAGAAAAATGCTAAGAATCGGGGCGACTCCTTCGTTAAAGATAGCCGGCGAGTGTGTCTAAATTTAGTTTGCCGGTTGTCGCATGGTAATGTAATCCAAGGCCGCCATTAAACTCTTTACTATAAGAGATATTCTTTTCGTCGTAAACTCCAATAGAAGCAAGAGGATTTCCTTTTTTATCGTATATGAATAAGTTGAATAGGCAAGGGATAGAGTTATATCCAGCTCCATCTTTTTCAATTTTAAGTCCTTCCGATCCTAATCGATAGTTAAGTTTATTGATTTCATCAATGAGTAAAATGGATTCTTCCCTAGATAGGGGAACTCTTTCACTTGTTGATGTACGGACTTCGATTTTTCCAATTTTATCTTCATTCAACTGAAAGTCGTAAATTGAGAGAAGAAAAAAACAACTCATCATAATTATAATTCCAATAATAATCCCTAATTTTTTCATAAACCTCAAATTTCCTCCTAAATTATGCGTTTTTTAAAAATTATAGCATAAAAACGTTTGGAAAATAGAGGATATTGAAGAAAGGGATTTTTTAAACATGGGAAATGCTACTTTAATGAGGGAAGTCCAATTTGTTTGGAAGTCTTTTGTTATATTTTTTCGAGGGTGGGAATAAAATAAAAAAAGGATTTAAGAATTATTCTTTTTTTGTTGGATAGGAGGGAGTCTTTTGTTAAAGTTTTGTAAGTATCAAGGAACGGGAAATGATTTTATTATCATGGAGAAATCTGAGCTTGAGGGAATCAACTGTTCTTTATTGGCTAAAGCAGTTTGTCATCGTTATTTTGGAATTGGGGCGGATGGCATGATTCTTGTGGCACCGTCAACCATTGCCGACATCCAAATGATTGTTTATAATGCGGATGGTAGCGAGGCGTCGATGTGTGGGAATGGAATTCGCTGTTTTGCGAAATATGTTTACGATCACGGCGTGGTGGGAAAAAAATATTTCTCCGTCGAAACATTAGCAGGGGTGATGACGGTTGAAGTGGTGGCTATCACACCGGAAGAAAGCCACGTTAAGGTCAATATGGGAACTCCTCTTTACGTTCATTCAACGATCCCAAAGCCGGCTACGGGTGAAGCTTTTATTAATCAGGAGATTGAGCTTGAGGGTCATTCTTATCAAATTAATAGCTTATTTATGGGAACGATTCATACGGTCATGTTCGTTTCTGAAATAGATGAAGAAAAAGCCGCTCATTTAGGGAAGATGATTGAAAATCATCCGATGTATCCTCAGAAAACGAATGTGAACTTTTGTCGGATTATTAATCCCCATCAGATTGAGGTGTTAACTTGGGAAAAAGGTGTTGGTCTTACGCTCGCCTGTGGCACGGGATCGGCTGCATGTGCTGTGTTAAGTACTAAATTGTATCACTGTGAGAAGTCTTTGTCTGTTTTTGTTAAGGGAGGAAAACTTTTTATGGAGCAGAAAGAGGACGGTGTTTATATGACCGGGCCGGCGAATTTGATTTGCGAGGGGCGGTATAGTTATGAGGAGAGTTCGCAAGGGTAGAGAAAGAGAATCGGTCTAAAATTTAGGTATAGAAAAAACCTTCTGGGGGATAGAAGGTTTTTTTATCTATATATGAAACTAGTAGGGGAACTAGTGTTGGGTAAGCTAGCCTAGAGATAACCGATTAAGGATTAAAATAATAGGTGCAACATTCAGGGGCACGTTAGCTGAAGTTGCTAGAGTGGGTGAATATTATTTTAATCAAATTTATTGACTAGCTTCAATAGTAATATATGAAA
>DKYS01000103.1 GCA_002493395.1 Turicibacter sp. UBA7094
CTTACCTCTTGGCTATGGCGCCCTTTCCTCTATACTTCATTATATGCATTTGCCATAAAATATGACCCTTTTATTTGCTACCTTAATCCACTTTTCTTCCTATTTTTATCACCTCTTCATTTTAAATAATCCTCAGCAAAAAGGACTTCCCCAGTCAATCATCATTCAGTGTCATTAAATAAACGAGATCCCACTTTAAAATTTCATCGCAGATGGAGGTGCTTCATAAATAGTCCCTCCATCATTGCCCTAATCCTCTTATTCTAACGAATAACCCGTTTCTTCCTCCTATCAAAGCAAAGACAAAATGAAACTTTCTCACTTATATTTTTCTAGAAATGGGTTAAACTAACCGTCATGTAGGAGGAATCGCTGTGAGCTTAAAAGAAACATATAATGAATTACAACTAAAATCTGATGAACTTAAAAAAGAATTAGACTTAATCGACCAACGAATGATAGATCTCCAAAAACAAATTCATCTCATCGAACTTAATCCCCATTTTTTAGAAACAGAGGTAGAGCCTCTTTACGAATTATTATGGAAATCGCAAATGGACTATAAAAAACATCAAACAGAACTAAATACATTAAGCCTTCAACTTCAACAATTCACCCACGTTCTAAGCGAGTTAACCCATTGCGTCTCTAAATAAAAAAACGAATTCATCATTAAAAATAGAAACTAACATTTAATAATCATGTTTAATTTTAGTTGAACATGATTTTTTACGTGGATTAAAAGATTCTTCCGCTTCACTTAAACAAAAAGGCATCCCCTTCTAGGATACCTTCCATTCGCTCTATTTTTATTCTTCAGAACACCAGCTATTTGACGTTTTATTGTTCCAAATAAATGGGATGATAACTTGTAATATACCCCTCATCCCCATTCGGTTCAAAGATGACCACTGCCACCCCAACTTTATGGCAGGCGACTTGATCTGACCAGCCTTTGGTTAACACCAACTGATTCACGAGCGATTGATCATCCAATTCATATAAATCTAAATCGATGGTATAACTTCCATCTTCATTTTGCTGACATTGATAAATCTCTGGATAAATATTGTCTGTTTTAAATAGCACCTCGGGACGTGCAATGTAGTCACCTAAGTCAAGATACACACTATCTAAAACAAGATCCTCGTTAAAGTAATGGTCGATCAATGACTTCATCATTTTTTTATCAAAAGAGACGTAAGCCTCCTCATCTCTATACATTGGCAAAACCATAGCTGGATATTCAAGTTCAATCATTTGTGAAGAGAAATTTAAAAGTTGTTGCGTATGTTCTTCCCCCACTTCATAGTCCAAGAAATGAGTCACCGTTAAGGCACTAAAATATTCATTTAACTCGCCAACTTGCGCATCAGAAAGCGGAACCACCCACTCTTCATCGACTGGATATACATCTGGCGATTCCTTTCCCATCATTAAACCGACAATCAAACAAAGCACCACTAACGAAAATAAAATCATACCTAACACCTGTTTCATCGCAATTTCGCTCCCTTTACTTACGCTCATCGAAAATAAAGGACCTTAGCAGCTATGTTTTTAAAAGGGAATTCACCCTCTATAAAGTGGCCCCCATTTCCTATGATACAGATTTAAAGTGGTTTACTCAGAAGCTCACTTTTAATTTTTAACACGATTTTTTAGATCATGGCCTTTTCCATTAAGCGGATAGGTTTCTTAGCTTATCTACTACAGTTTATTCGCCAACCATCGAAAGATTGACAAATTAAAAAGCTATAACGAGGCGTTATAGCTTTTTTAGTGATGTGATGAATGATTATTTAGACATTCCTAATTTCATTTATATGCACGCTCTATTCTACTTATGACTGATGGCATAAAAAAACATCCAGTAGGTGGTAAAGATATCACATACTGGACGTCTGCTTTCATTTGATTTGAAATTTCTAATTGTAAATTTTCATATGTCGATTTAAGTAAGGTCAATGTTGCGTTTTGTGGACTCGGTGTCGAGTGAACTTTAAAGGACTGAATAATATCCTCTGTCACTTGGCGCATATTTGTAAAATCCCCCCGGAACAAAACCGAGATTTGTAACAACCGCTGATGAGAAATTAATACTGCATGCGTAGAAACACCAGATTTATTCGTTGCCTCCGTCATTAACATTGTTGGATGTCCATCAATCACTATTTCATCCAAATCCTCCATCATAACTGATTGTGACATCTCCATCGCCACTTTCTTTAAAAAAGTTCGTTGATCGGATGTCGTCTGAAAAGAGGTTAGATTTAATGGATAACTCCTAATCGTCACTGTTAACGGTGCAACCGTATAATCCTGATATTGATTTGCTTCATAGGCAATCAGATGATAGCCATCGTAATCACGTAGGATATTTAAATGATTCGGTAAACAAATACTGTAATTAGAAACACCATATTCTTCGAATCGGTGATATGCGTATTCTCGAGTGGCGTACTTTCTTAGCACCCCCTCCAAATCTCCCCCCTGAAGAGTTGTTCCGAATTGATGATTTAATCCCATGAATCCATTTCCCCTTTTATCAAAGATATTCGATTGTAGTCATCTTTTTTACTACATTGTCATTGTATGGGCTAAGATTCTTTTTTAGACATTATTTTTTTAAAACATTCGCCTTCTGTCTCTTTCCAAAGATTTAACGCTCCTTACAAAGTTTTTTTCCTCGCTAAATAATTTTCTTTTCTTAAAGAATCACGTTATAATAAAGGGTGATTGGAGGAGATAGGATGTGTACGGCCATTATGATTAAACAAAAAGACGGACATCCGTTTGTGGCAAGAAACTTTGATTATGACCCTAAAAGTCAATTAAAGGTGACAAAGGTTCCAAGAAATTACCCTTTCACCTTTGAAATATCCACAAAAAAACACCACGTAAAATATGCCATGATAGGCATGACTTTACGCCATGAAGGAACATTTGTCTTTGTCGATGGAGTGAATGAGGTTGGCCTCTGTTGTGCTATTTTAGATTTACCAACGACAGCCCCATGGAATGAGTCCCTAGATTTAAACAAAACGAACCTCCTTCCCACGGATGTATCCTTTTATTTTTTAACCCAGTTTGCCACCGTTACCGAATTACGACACCATATTGACCAATTAAATATCATGGCACCCCCTCACCACCCTTTTGCCAGCACAACAAAAATACATTGGATGGTTTGTGATCAGCAGGGGAATTCAATTGTCATTGAGCAGACAGAAACAGGTTTACAAATCTATGATAATGAAATTGGTGTCTTAACGAATAGCCCGACCTTTGACCAGCATTTAATGAATCTTTCTTTGTACCTCAAAAAAGAAAACGAGCTCACGACTCCCATTCCAGGTGATTACTCCTCACCCTCTCGTTTTATACGAGCGGCCCTATTAAAAAAATATATTCAATTAGAGGAAACACCCTCAGCAACCATCCACGCCTGCTTTCAAATTTTAAGTAGCGTTGCCATGTTACCCGGTGTCTTAAAACGAACCCAAGGAGAAAATTATGAGACCCGCTATACGGCATGTATGTCCCTTAATCCTCCCTGCTATCATTATAAATTGTTTAATAGTTTCGAGTTTCATAGCCTGCATTTAACAACGGAAGATTTAGAAAATGACCCGATCGTGATTAACAATTAATCTATCCGATTGATTAAAAGAGTAAGTATCTCCTTGATAACAACAAACAATCTTTTTATTAGCACTTCTTTTGACTAGTTTAGTCGAACCTGTCCTAAAAAAAGAAACACCCGATATACTCTCTATATAACAAAATATATCTTGCGAACGCATATATAAGAGAGGATTGACCAATTTGAAAAAAATTATCGCTATCTTATCTGGATGTTTCACCCTCCTACTTGTTGCCTTTGTTCTACATTTCAATATGAGTGCTAAAACAGCGGAAGAAGCCATGACCATTGCCGGGTTAAATACTCTTGAAGTTCTCTATGAAAAGAAAACAAACGATGGATCAATTTTACTTTATCGGACACCCGGTGAAGAGCAAATTTCCCTTGCTTTTCTCAATCATAACCTTTTAGGGTATGAGTTCGTTGATCAGGCGATTCAATACGATACATCAGCACTTGAAGAGCAAGCCGGGTTAACCTACGTCACTTTAAAACAATCTGAAACGATTCCTTACACGATTTATGCCGGAATCACGACTAATCCTGATTTATTTGAAGTATTAGTGACAGAACCTACCTTCAGTATCGCCCATAGTGCAAAAGTATTTGAATCAAACGTCGAAGGAACTTATATTTGGATGGCTTATTCCTCTGATTTTAGCGGAGAAAATTTCTCGTTAATTGGCTTAAATCAAGAGGGAGATATCATTGGTGATTTAGAAACAACGGGGACAACGATGACCATTCATCCCATTGATACTGCAGAGGCTAACTAGACAAATAAGAAAAAACATCCATTTGGATGCTTTTTTTATATCCTCTATTAATCCCGTTAAAAAGGGCATCACTTTATCAGATGATTGCCCCTACTTCAACCATTCAACTACTTAATAACAGAAATCGGTATGCGTCCATTGTCGGAAAAAATTAATATCCCGAATCGTTCCATCAGAATTTAACACCCCTAAATAAACACCGTCATTTCTCCCAACTTTGAAAATGGCATTTGCTGTACTATCCTTTGTTGAAATTCCCATCTCTTTAATCCGTTCGGTAAAAATCTCTTTACCTACACCATAAGTTTCCGTAATATAGGCAACTAAATAAATATCAACAGCACTGGCTCCCAATTCTTTTGGATCTTTTCGTAAAAGGTGCTCCCGTACAATCTCAGGCCAATCCTCCTGATAACTCTCAAGTAGCAAATCTTGAATTTCATTCATGCAGTAAGCTTTATAACAACGTTTCTCCCCTTGTTTTAATAATGAGGCATCTCCGTTTAACTCTACTAAATGTAATAACATCTTTTTCAATTCACATAAAATTGGAATCACCTTTGTCGTTAATGATCGCCCCTGTAAATAATCGGGTAATATAATTTTTAAATTCTCATCTTTCATAACCTCTCCCCCA
>DKYS01000061.1 GCA_002493395.1 Turicibacter sp. UBA7094
TTGGCGACTCATCTATAATACCATCCCGCTAATTGATTGTCAAATAGTTTTTTATCTTTTTTAATATCCTAACTAAGATTTCATATTCAAGTTATTATCGGCTCTTTAGTCAAAAAGTGAAAGAGAGTTGTAGGAAACACGGGAATTCTAATTTAAGAGGCGATCTCTCTTAATTAAAATGACACTAGAGGAGCGCAGTCGAGTAAACTATAGTCTCGATGATATTAGTAGTATCAAATTATTATTTCTCTCCATCGTCGTCATCTCTATTGGGTAACTAGGGAGTATCATTTTATTCCTAACCCGCTTAAACAGAGAATTTCAACCAAATAAACCAGGAAAATCGGCCTATTATCCACAATTTTAGGTGATTCCATTAATGGAATTTTAACTTACTCCCCTCTCTTTATCATAGAAACTATTAAAATTTTAATTAGATATAAACATGTTCATATTCACAAATGTGTTTCATTCATTGTGGCTAAGGTATTTCAACAAAATCTGAGACAGGAAATTAAGTGATACATTAACTACTATAAGACAGCACACTACTAAAAGAATTTAAAAAGATGATTTCTGTATTCTACAGAAATCATCTTTTTAATACTAGCTCATGTTTTTTAATGTCCATAACATATGACTTATCTCACATAAAAGTTTAAATTGTATTTTTATTATTTATCTAAATTAGTATTAATTATGCTTAACCCAGCCAATTGCTACGGCACCTGGCCCCCCATGGACAGCTACAACTAACGAAATCGGGTAAATTTTAATTTGATGATTAGGATATATCGCTTGTAATTCAGCTTGAACTAGTTTTGCCCCTTCCTCATTTCCAATATGCATAACAACTAATTGATAATCTTCTGTTAAATTAGCCTCTTTTCCAATTTCAACTAAACGTTTTAATGACTTTTTAAATGTTCGAATTTTTTCAATGGCTTGTAACGTTCCATCAGGTTTCATTTGACAAATAGGCTTAATTTGTAAAAGGTTCCCTAAAGCTGCCTCAACATTAGACAGTCGTCCCCCTTTACGCAGGTTGGTCAAATCATAGATAGATGCATAAAACTCACTATTTTCGCGCATCATCTCTAAATAACTAAGAATCTCAGACACACTTGCACCTTCTTTAGCCTTTTTTGCTGCATTTACTGCAAGTATTCCTTGAGTATATGTCACTGTACGTGAATCAAAAACATGAATATGTTCTGGGTTTACCATTTCAGCACATGTTTTTGCAGTTTGATGACTCCCGCTTAATTGACTCGAAATATTTATATGAATAATGTCCTCGTATCCTTGAGAAAATAAAGATTCGTATAGCTCTATTGTAGCACCCGGGGATGGTTGAGACGTTGTAGGTAATCCATTATAGTTTTCACAACGCTCCATAAACTGTTCCGGTGACATATCCTTAAACTCACGGTAAGACTCTGTTCCAAAAACAATAGAAATATAATTTACATGTATATCAAACGCTTTTAATTCTTCTACGGGAATGCATCCCGTACTATCCGATACGATTGCTATTTTAGTCATAGCTTTTACCTCCCTAATAATCACTGTTAAATTCCATACCGATCAGGCATCCAACAAGCTCCTACTCCACCTCTTCCAAAATGAATTGCCATTACTGGACCGATTTCATTTCCAACATGAACTTCTACCTGATCTGCACACGCTTCTTGCATTAATTCTTTTAATTCATTTGCACCTTCTAATGCATTTACATGTGTAATTCTTACAATTTGTTTACCCGAATGTTTAACGTCTTCGCGTAATTTTTCTACAATCCATTTAAAAACACGTTTCTTAGTACGCACTTTATCAAAAACATCTAATTTCCCATTAGATAACCCAATAATAGGCTTAATATTCAATAAATTTCCGATACTTGCCGCTGTTTTAGATAAGCGCCCTGTTCTAACTAAAGTATTTAAATCGTCTACGTATAAATACATTGGGCCATGCGTCTTATAAAATTCAACCATATCAATAATTTCTGAAATGCTTTTACCAGATTCTAATAATTCACAGGCACGGATAACAATATTTTCTACTCCGATTGCTGCCGTATTGGTATCAATCACTGTGATTTTATTTTGTCCACCTTCAATCAGTGTACTAGCAATTCTTGCTGAGTTCACAGTCCCACTTACATTATTTGTACAAAATAATCCTAAAATATGATCGTATTCCTGAAGTAACTTTGTGTACAATTGAACAAATTCTTCTGGAGCTGGTTGTGACGTTGAATAGGTAGCTCCAGCGTCAATCATTTGAAATAATTCCTTATTATTAATCTCTTTTTGCTCGGCATAGGCTTTTTCATTTACTATTACATTTAAATACCCGTAATAGACATATGGATACCGTTGTAAATCAGCCGATGTTAAATTTGTAAGACTGTCAGTCACGATAGCTACTTTCATAATCCACCTCTTTAATTTATCTTTCCATTATTATACCACAGACGTTATTCCCTCAAAGAAATGACTTTCACTCTCCTAATGTTTAGTTTTATTTTCAAATCTTTTCTTTAATTTTAACGGAAAAATAAAAAAAGTCAACTACCCTAATACATGCAATTATATTATGATTAATCATCCCAATAACCATACTCTTAACTCTTCTCCTTCATTTAAAGACTAAAATCATCTCTTAAAATTACCTCATATAATTAATAAATACATTATACTAGGACCTTTTTCATCTAGCCTCTAACAAAAAAACAATATCCTCTAATAGTATTCTTTAGCATCTAGATGTTTTCATACCTTAACTTTTACAAAAAGGCATTTCTTTTTTATGTTATAATGAGAATAAACTAATTGAGGTGATAGATTGGAACATTATTTAATGATTGCACAAGATGGACAACACGAGATTGTCGTAGAAAAGTCACGTTTTATTTGTCATATAAAACGGGTATTTACTGATCAAGAAGCAGGAGAGTTTATTAAAAAAATAAAAAAGGAACACTGGAATGCGACTCATAACTGCTCTGCCTATCAAATAGGTGATTTTAATGAGATACAACGATCTAATGATGACGGTGAACCTAGTGGGACAGCTGGTATCCCCATGCTCGAAGTTCTCCGAAAACAACAAATTAAAAATTGCGTTGTCGTAGTTACCCGATACTTTGGGGGGATTAAACTAGGGACCGGTGGATTAATTAGAACTTACGGAAAATCTGTTTCGGAAACAATTAAGACATTGGGACTTATCGAACGCAAAACAATGAAAACCATGTTTGTTAACACTGATTATAACCTCCTTGGAACACTTCAAAATCGTTTAGATGGAAGTAACTATCTTATAAATCAAATCCATTATACGGATAAAATCTCTATAGAGGTATTGATCGAGATTGATGATGAAGAAGAATTTACATCTTGGCTCACCGATATAACACATGGAAAAGTGGATATCATTCCTGGAGAAATCTCTTTTAGAGAAATTCCATACTCTCATTAAAATAAATAAAAAACCATAAACATGGTCTAGAATTTAATTTCCTCTACATTTTACTGAGGTATTCTACGATAAATTGCTTATGGTTTTTTATTTTAACTACTATTTTAAAATTTTCCATTACGTTTAATAAAATTTTGATAATTAACAAAGCTCTGCTCTACTTTATTTGTTCCTGGTTGATAATACTTAACATGTTTCAAAGAGGTTGGTAAATACGCTTGTTTGACATAATGATTAGGATAATCATGTGGATACTTGTACTCAGCACCATATCCTAAATCTTTAGCACCTGAATAATGACTATCTTTTAAATGATTAGGGATTTTTCCAATATTCCCATTCTTTAAATCCGCTAATGCGTCATCAATTGCAGTAACCACAGAATTTGATTTAGGACTATTAGCAAGTAAAATAACCGCCTCTGCTAACGGAATTCGCGCCTCTGGAAATCCTAGTTGTAATGCCGCATCCGTACATCCTTTTACAATAGTTATTGCCTGTGGATAAGCTAATCCAATATCCTCGGTCGCTATAACGAGAAGACGTCGACAAATGGATAAAAGATCCCCTACTTGAATTAACCGTGCCAAATAATGAATAGCCGCATCCGCATCACTTCCCCGAATCGATTTTTGAAAGGCACTTAATGTATCATAATGCTGATCGCCAAAGCGGTCATACGAAAAACCTGCAGTAACCGTACACTTTTTGACTGCATCCATATCTAAAACAAATTCTTTCATCTTACAATTAGGATACAACGCAATTTCCAATGCATTAAGGGCTTTTCTTAAGTCACCGTTTGATACCTTTGCAATATACTTCAATGCTTCCGGATCATAGGTTAAAGGGTATAAATAGAATTCTGATTCTACTAATGTCACCGCACGTTTAAGCCCTTCCTCTATTTCCTCTAGCGTTAAAGGATTAAACTCTAAAATCGTTGAGCGACTTAAGATGGCACTAAATATAGTGAAATAAGGATTTTCCGTCGTACTAGCGATTAATGTAATTTGACCATTCTCAATATATTTCAATAAAGTTTGCTGCTGCTTTTTATTAAAATTTTGAATCTCATCCAGATATAAAAGTATCCCTTTCATTCCATCCAATGTTTCTAAGTCTTTGATAATATTTCTAATATCCTCAGTTTTAGCATCCGTCGCGTTAAGTTTATAAATTTTCTTGTTAGACAAACGTGCAATAATATTCGCAAGAGTCGTTTTTCCTGTCCCACTCGGTCCATAGAAGATAAGATTTGGGATATGATTAACTTCAATCAACTTCCTCAATATCTGATTTTCACCAATTAAATGTTGTTGACCTATTACTTCATCCAATGTTTGTGGACGAATTAAATCCGCTAATGGCTTCACTCTTTCACCTTCTCATCAATTCATATATTAGATTACCACTTCCTATAAAAAAACTTCAGACAAAGGTCTGAAGTTTTTTTATTTAACGACGACGAATTTTATCGATATGGTCAAGCATAATTCCTGTCCCTACGACAACACAATGTAAAGGATTATCTGCTACAAAGACTGGTACATGTAATTCATCCGCTAACAAACGATCTAGGCCGTGTAACAATGCCCCACCGCCAGTTAACACAATACCTTTATTCATAATATCGGCAGATAACTCTGGTGGTGTTTGTTCAAGTACATTTTTTGCGGCATGAACAATAATACGCACTGATTCACGTAATGACTCTTCAACTTCTGTTGATGAAATAGTAATCGTACGCGGTAACCCTGATACTAAGTCACGTCCACGAACCTCTAACTCTTCCTCACGTCCCTCAGGATAAACGGTAGCAACACTAATTTTAATCTCTTCAGCTGTTCGGTCCCCAATTAATAGTTTATAGTTTGTTTTAATATAATCCACGATATCTTGATCAAAACGATTCCCCGCTATTTTAATAGAGGCTGAAGTAACAATATCTCCTAACGATAGTACTGCAATATCTGCTGTTCCTCCACCAACGTCAATTACCATATTTCCCGATGGTTTAGAAATATCCATTCCAGCTCCTAAAGCTGCAATCTTAGGTTCCTCTTCAATAAAGACCTCTCGCGCCCCACATTTTTCTGCGGCCTCTCGTATAGCGTTTTTTTCCACTAATGTAATATTAGTTGGACAACAAATCATAATTCGTGGCTGTGAAAGTACTCCTTTAATATTTAATGAATTGATAAAGTGTTTTAGCATCATTTCTGTAGCTGCAATGTCTGCAATAACACCATCTTTCATCGGACGAACCACCTCAATTTTTCCAGGTGTTCTCCCAAGCATTTGGCGAGCCTCTTCACCCGCCGCAATCATGCGTCCTGTTTGTGCATCCATTGAAACTACCGATGGTTCCTCTAAAACAATTCCTTTACCTTTTTCATATATTAATACGTTAGCAGTACCTAAGTCAATTCCAATATCTTTTGAAAATAGCATACTTTCCTTCCTCCAAACTAATTTTTCAGTATGAGTATGTCTAAATAATTCATCACTATTTTATATTTTATCACACTTATATAGGTACGACCATATCTTTTCCATCTGAAAAAAATATTTTTCAACAAAAAAATACACTAAATTACATTAGTGTATTTTTTATTATATTCAATATATTCAATTATATA
>DKYS01000078.1:0-6583 GCA_002493395.1 Turicibacter sp. UBA7094
TCCCTTAGTTATCATCATTTAAAAGGGGCTTTTAATAAAAAAAATCCCAAAAGGAGAAGATCCCCTGATGAGATTTTTTTGTTATATATGTTGTGTGCGAAATAGTTTTAATAATTATTTAGCGTATTTTTCGTTATGGAATTTAGTCATGATTCCTTCAGCTGAGAATAAAGCACGAACTGTATCAGTTGGTTGAGCTCCATTACGTAACCATTTCATTGCTAATTCTTCGTTAATTGAAACGATTGCTGGTTGTGCAACTGGATTATAAGTCCCGATTACTTCGATAAAACGTCCGTCACGTGGACTTACAGAGTTAGATGCTACAATACGATAGAAAGGTTTTTTCTTAGATCCCATACGAGTTAAACGTAATTTTACCATTATATATTCCTCCAATTATCAGCAAATTTAAGTTGTTAAGGAGTTATCCTTAACACGACATTTACGATTATAACAACTCCTTAACAGAGTGTCAAGCTTTTTCACTTAACACTTGTTATTTTATTGCTTCTAGCACTTCTGGACCAATTTCAATTCGTTGAATCCCATGTAAATTCTTAATCTTCGCTATTACGTTGTCCTTCTGCTTTTCATTAATATATAAACAAACATAATTCATCTTTTTCGATACGTAGACTACATGCCCAAACTGGTATAATTTTTGTTGAACATGATTTTTCCTTGTATAGACAATAATTTGCCGTCTACTTTGATACATATGCATTCCCCTTTCTCAGTTAACATGAGCAATTGCCACCGTTGGACTTACAGGAACTCATTTTTTTTCCATCTTTAAAAGCGACAGCTTCCGTCAAACATTTTGCAATTTCATCTAAAATGAACTGAATCTCCTTTTCACATTCCTTAAAAGCGGAAATAGTTTCATTTTGAAAAAGTGCTATTTTCGTTCCGATGAGACGGTTTGTCGCCTCTTTATAGTCGGGATGATATTTTCCCCCGTATCGTTCAACCTCTTCATATATTTCTTTCGCTTTTTCAAATTCAGCGATTAAAGTTTTAATCTTGGGATCCCTTTTCATCTCATCTTGTAACTCTTTATACCTTTTACAGATTGAAAGAGAAAGGATTTCATCTCCAATAGCTTCACACAATTCAATATATTCACTATTATTTAACAATTTTATCACCCTATTTATTATAACACACGATAATTCTATTGCCTAATTAATTGTTTTTCTGATTATTTAATTCTTAAAAGGCGCCCCGTCCAAGGGGCGCCTTTTAACTCTTATTATTTATTACTATTTAGCATTCTTAACATGAATTGTGCGACATTTAGTTGCTTTTCAAATTTTTGTAATCGCGTGGGTTGTGACTGTTTTTTTATTGTTTCAATCTCGTTGACAAAGTCCTGATAGCGTTCCGGATTCCGATTTAATTCTTTGTACCACATCGGGTACATTCGAATATAATCCCGTTGCTCAACATTATTTACAATTTGATACATCGTCTCCATCTACTCATCTCCTAATCATCAAATTTTGAGAACAATCCTGGAAACGATTGTCGCTGACTAGCGGCCGCACCTAAAGATGCACCTGCCCCGGCACTACCGCCCCCTTGGAAGGATTGAAAGAGTTGAATGAATTTTTGTACGGTTCCCATTGTTTGTTGCACCTTATTCATATCCATTTTTTGAATGTATTGAAGGGCTTGTGTCATCATCTCCGTTCCACTCATGGTCGATGTCGAAGATTTTGAATCATGACTACTTTTCTCATCACTTGCTTTGGTTTCTTTTGAAGCAGTTGTTTCGCTTGGAATCTCTTTATATTTTTCCCACTGACTGTCTTCTTCCCCGTACAAATACCATTCTTCAAATATAGATTGCCAAGTTGTTTTCCCGCTTCGCACTTCATATTTTAAGCCTGGATATTTACGAGCAAATTGTTTAAATTCATCTAATTGATTGTCCACTTTATGTCACCTCACTACCTCGAGTCACTTTATTATAAGCAGTGCCCTTAATTTAAGTGACTCGTATTTGATTATCCTTAAGGAACAATCGTCTGCTCTTACTTTTATCATATGAAAAAAGCCTTAGTCTGTGACTAAAGCTCGCCTAAATATTTATCCTTTTACAAGCGGAACAATTTTTTTCTTCATCGATTGCTCTCTTTCTTCTTTTAAACGTTTGGTTGCATTAAATTGTTCCATCGAAATATTTAAATAGACACCTAACGCGAGAAACATCGACACTAAGCTTGATCCTCCGTAACTAATCAGTGGAAGCGTCACCCCTGTCAAGGGAATCGCCCCGCTAGCTCCTCCTAAGTTAACAAAAGGTTGTGCCAAGAAAATAGCTCCGACTCCGACGGCCACCAAAGCCGAAAAACGATCTTTACATCGGAGGGCTGTTGAAAAACAGCGAAACGCAATAATAAAATACGCCACCATAATGAGAATAACCACAAAAACACCCAACTCTTCCGCTAAAATGGTTGAAATCATATCATTATGGGGTTCTAAAACATACCCGTACTTTTGTGTACTTTTTCCAACACCAACACCACTCATCCCACCTAAGGCAATCGCTGTATATCCCATCACATTTTGAAATCCTTTCGCGTGATTAAAGGGATCCGCCCAAATAGCAAATCGCTCCAACTGATATGGGAAAAATTTCCCCATTAAAAAACCACCTACGACAAGAAACCCCATCCCTATATAAAAGACAGGTTTAAAGATTTTCCAACGAACACCTGTTGCCAAAAACATCACAAGGCCAATGAGACCAATAATTAACGCCGATCCAAAGTCAGGTTGAATTAGCACAAGACCCGAACAAATTCCGACATAAAGCAATACACCAAAAAAACTTTGCCACACCCGTTGTAAGGACCAGGATGTTTTTCGATAAGAACGAATATAATAAACGCCTTTTTGAGCATGCTTATCAAACAACCAAGCAATGGCTAGAATCATTCCGATTTTAACAAACTCGGCAGGTTGAATCTTAATTGAACCAATTTCAAACCAACTTCGAACGTTAGAACTCGAAGATCCTCCTGCAAAAAGCAACGTAAAAATTAAAAGAAGCGGACAAACCCAAACCGCTATCACGCTTAAATTTTTCAACCACTTATATGGCATTAAGAGAATGATAAACAAAGCTACGACACCCGCCACCCCAAACATTAACGTTTTAATAACGATATTAGACGGATCATTCTTTACCCCATTATAAATAGAGATACTCGTAATACTGTAAACCATAATAATCCCAATTGCGAATAAGATGATAGCTAATATAAGGGTTATTTTATCTAGTCCTTCTAAACGATTAGCTAAATCCCGGGCATATTTTCTAGCCTTTTGGGCAATATCAGCCCCACCTTTTCGCCTTTTCAAACCTCTCATAATACAGCCTCTCCTCCTCAGACTATTGTTCCATTGATTGTATCTTTATTTTATCACGTTTATCTGGTTTAACAAACTTTATATTTCAACAAAAAATAGGTTTTAATCATGAACTAAGTTCGATTATCTGCGTATAATACAGTGTAATCAGGAATGAGGGAGGGACAAAAGATGTACAACTATGGAACAGGATGTGCCTATAACTACGGAGGATACGTTAGCGGATATGGTTATGGTGGGTATGCGCCTGTTACTTATCAAAACACGGTCACAACCAGTCGAACTAATGGTTTCGCTCTTATCCTTGTTCTATTCATCCTATTAGTCATTCTCGGATGCTGCTTTAACGCGGGAAGATGCTAAGGAAGAATAGTTTAGGATCGTAAATCATCCTTTGTAAACTGATTCAAAAGAATATCAAAATGAATCATTAAGAATGAACCATTTTGATGAAATGACATATGATATATTGAGGTAATCATCTTAAGGAGGAAATTAAAATGTATAATTATGGATATAACTGCTATACACCTTGCTATTCTGGAGCTAATACTTGTGGTGGAGGTTGTGGCGGATTCGCTTTCATCTTAGTTCTATTCATCTTATTAGCTATTATTTGTAGCTGTGGTGGATTCGGATTCGGTGGAAATTGCGGTTGCGGATGCTAATCCTCACGCTTTGCAAAGTAAATGACAGATTATAGTGTGGAAGGCTCCCTTTGGGGGCCTTTTTAATGCTTGTCTCTTATAAAAAAATTCTTTTTTTAAAAATCATTAACCATTCGTCCCTTATTTGCGTATGATATCTTGAAGTTGTTAGAAATGAAAGGAGAATGTATTATGTATAATTATGGATATAACTGCTATACACCTTGTGCTCCAGTAGCACCTGTATCAAATTGTGGTGGAGGTTGCGGTGGATTTGCCTTCATCTTAGTTTTATTTATCCTATTAGCCATTATTTGTGGTTGCGGTGGATTTGGTGGAGGTTGCACAAACAACTGCGGTTGTGGTTGCTAATTAAACCACCAGTGAAATAAGGGTTAAATGACTCAATTTAATCGAATGTTTCATTTTCTAATAACCATTTGCTCCTTCTTACGTATGATATATTGAGCTTAAAACTTAAAGGAGGAATTGCTCATGTATTACAATGGAGTAGGTTATAATTGTGCTCAACCTTGTGTACCAGTCGTACCAGTTGCAGGTTGCGGTGGAGGTTGCGGTTTCGGTGGATGTTGCTGCGCCTTTATCTTAGTTCTCTTTATCTTAATTATTCTTTGCGGTTGCGGTTGTGGCTGCGGTGGATTTGGAGGCTGCGGATTTGGTGGATGTGGTTGCGGTTGTGGCTACTAATCAATAAATGAATCATTCGAATCCGTCAGATGCGTAAAGTGATACACATAAAAACGTCTGATATATTGAACTTCAATCAAGGAGGTATGTAAAATGTGTTGTGGTGAAAATAATTTTGGTGGTGGATGTGCATTTTTCTTAGTATTATTTATTTTACTTGTTATTATCGGTTGCTGCTGCTGTCGTTAATAAGATAATATGAATAAGAACTAAAAATATGTCTCATCATAGAAAAGGGGTGCTTAATCGCACCTCTTTTCTTTTGGATAAATTTCCTTTTATGACTTATTAGCCAAAAAGCCGTTTGTTTGTTATAATAGAAACGACATTAGAAGGGAGAGTTCTTAATGATTACAATGCAAGACATTATTCGCGAGGGACATCCAACATTAGCAAAAGTCGCAACTGAAGTCTCAGTTCCGCTTAGCAAAGACGACGTTAAATTAATGAATAACATGTTACAGTTTATTATTAATAGTCAGTCACCCGAAATCGCAGAAAAATACCAGCTCCGTGAGAGTGTGGGCCTAGCTGCCCCTCAGTTAAACTTAGATAAACGTATTATCGCTGTACACACAGAGGATGAAAAAGGAAAACTTTACTCCATTGCTTTAGCCAACCCTAAAATTGTAAGTTATTCTGAAGAAATGACTTACCTTCCAACAGGAGAAGGCTGTCTATCCGTTGACCGTGAAGTTGAAGGATTTGTTCCAAGACATCGTCGAATCACGATTCAAGGTTATAACGTCAAAGGACAACTCGTAAAATTCCGTGTCCGCGACTACGTTGCAGTAGTTTTCCAACACGAAATCGACCACTTAAATGGTCACCTATTTACTGATCGTATTAACAAGGAACAGCCATTCGCTCCAATCCCAAATGCCCAACCTTTAGAACTATAAAAGGCCAAGAAAAATCTTGGCCTTTTTTTATTGAATACGTTGGGGAGTCTTTTCATATAATCGAAGCAGTTTCTTCTCAGAATTTTTATCTTGCCCATAAGAAACAGCTTTCTCATAAGCCTCTATTGCATGATAATCGTCCCCTAAATAATTTTCGTAAAGAATCCCTAAATTATAATAAAGTTCCCCTGCATACTTAACGGAAAGTTGTCGTTGACGGATTAATTCGTCAGCTTTTAAATAATAATGTTTAGCCTCTTTATAATCCGCTAAATGATAAAAATAAAGATGCCCAATATTCACATACGTACTCGGCGTGTGATTATCTACTTCTAGAACCCGTAAATAATAATCAAGTGCACTTAAATAATTTTTGAATATTTCGACATTTAAATACGCTAATGCATTTAATGCTAAAAGATTATTTGGATTCATACTTAACACGCACTCATAGTAATGCGTGGCCTCTTCATACTCATTCAACTCAAAATCATAAATATTAGCAATCTCAAGCAGTAACCCTTCTTGTTTAAAGTAAGATAACGCCTCTACGAGTACCTCAACCCCCCGCCTTGGATCATGTAAATCGTACGCATAAAGAGAACGCAATCCCTGATAGGAGACGAGTGAATACGGATCACATTCAATCGCCTTTTGATAATAAACGATTGCGTCTTCGTAAGCCTCAAAATGATGTCTTAAAATATGCGCATAATTATGATTCACCAGGGAATTATTAGCATCTAAAGCGAGTGATTTTTCATAAGCTTCCTTTGCCTCATCCATTCGGTCGTCTCGAACATAAGCATCTGCTAAATTAGCTAGTGCCGTCGATGGATTTGAAGAGAGATGAACCGACTTTTCAAAATAGGCAATCGCATGTTCAAGATCCTGCTTATACTTCAAGTATAAACATCCTAAATTATTTAGATTTCGAGCATT
>DKYS01000078.1:6796-8153 GCA_002493395.1 Turicibacter sp. UBA7094
CAATCGCATGTTCAAGATCCTGCTTATACTTCAAGTATAAACATCCTAAATTATTTAGATTTCGAGCATTGTTCGATTCAAGAGCTTCGACTTTATGACTATACCTCAATGCCAATTCAACATCTTCATTTAAATCAATCAGGAGTTCAGCAAGGTTTAAGTAGGCATCGACATATTGATCATCAAGATCAATTGCCTTTTCATAACAAGCAATGGCCTCCTTCGGTTGATTTAAAAACTGCTCATATAAAATGGCTAAATTAAAATAAAGAGTTGGTGAATCGGGTTGATGATGAATCGCTTCACGATAATACTTTTTGGCACGTCGATAATCTTGATACGACTCAATACAAATAATGGCTAACGCATTATAGACAGCTGCCAAGTCACAATGATCTTGAAGTTGTTCAAGAAGTAGTGATTCCGCCTCATCAAAACGTTTCTCATCTAATAATTGTTCAATATATTCTAAAGGTGCTAAACCACTCATGATGGATTCTCCTCTTCTTTCCTTAAAATAAACCTAATTGCTCGCACGCATAATAAATCCCATCTTCATCTATGCGTTTTGTCACAAAATCAGCATGTGCCTTTACCTCATCGCTCGCATTTCCCATCGCTACCCCAATATCGGCCAATTGCAACATCTCAATATCGTTATACCCATCTCCAAAAGCAATCACACGCTTTGGTTTCTCTTTCAGGTGATTCACTAACTGTTTAATTCCTTCAGCTTTTGAGCCATTAAGCGGCACGATGTCAGCTCCAAAATCAAGCCAAGGTACAAAACGTAATTCTTCTTTAAACTCTTCGGCTAATGGTTGAAAATCAGCTGAAAAATACCAGGCTTGTAAAATGGCCTCTTGTTCGTGAATATCCTCAATAACCTCTGGAATAGGAATGGATACACGATTGAAAGATTTCGCCAACTCGTCCGTATATTTCGTAAGTCCAGAACGTGTCGCTGATAAAAGTCCAATTCCTTGCTGGCGAGTATGAGATTTCTCAATAAGTCGTTCAATCACCGCTTTAGGAATTGCATTTTCATAAATCACTTCGCCTTGATGCATAATATGTTGCCCGTTTGCCGTCACAAATGTATCAAAAGGGAGCGCGCGAATTTGTTCATCTACTAAAAATAAGGCACGTCCTGTCGCGATGGCTAATTCATGTCCCGCTTCCTTTAACTTTTGAAGCGCCTCAACGGTACTCGCGGGGATTAAGTTTTTTTCACTTTGTAAAAGTGTCCCATCGATATCAAATAAAATTAAACTTGTTGTCATCTCTTTCAGTTCCTTCCTATTTTTTAGAAATCTTCCTACTTAAACCTCTCATTCTATCTTGGTCAATTTTCTTC
>DKYS01000130.1:0-664 GCA_002493395.1 Turicibacter sp. UBA7094
GCGGTAGCAGTACAGGGAGTGCCAACGGTAACAATTGATGGACCAATTCAACTTAATCCATATACGGTATATAGTGCTTCTAAAACCTTATCTGATATTGCTTCACCTAATAGTCAACAAGCATTATTTGATACATCAAAAGCGATTGATCAAACAATCTTTATTAAAATTCCATCTGGAGTAACTATGATGATTCAGCCATTGGTTGCTCCTACGGGAAGCACAGATGTTTATGCTTTAGGGGACCCGATTGAGAAAACATCAAATTTTGCTTTTATAAATACATCACCTGCATCAAAAGTTGGGGTTGAAGTTAGTAACCCTAGTACTACTCCTGCAGATGTGGTTGTAACAATTGAATCGCATGAACCAATTTCACAAGGTTAATTTAAAAACACCGTAAGGAAAAGGTAATAGTAGTTTAATCACGTTTGATAAACCGGCGCCTCTAAAATACAGATATGGGGATATAAGGTTTTAATGTCTGAAATTGTTAGAAAAGTCACGATATATACGGGAATAACTTAGGAAGGATGATGTAGAAGGCCAGCTGAGTTTGTTTGAAGAATATGTTTCATTTACCGTACAAAAAAACCGAAGAAAAAGTAAGAGATTCTTTTAGGGGCAGTGTGTAAAAGGGAAACCATTCAGTCAGAGGACCTTT
>DKYS01000130.1:973-8073 GCA_002493395.1 Turicibacter sp. UBA7094
AACCACCAGTTCAACTGGTGGTTTTTTTGTATCTGTTAGGAATTAAAAACTCATCTTAAAGGCATGCCTTTAAATTGAATTAAGCGACTCGGTATGTAAAACCTATACCTATCTTAATTTTGATTCTCTGTTCATGATGTGGACCCTTTCAACTCGGTAGAGGGTTCTTTGAATCAGTTCTTCTATCAGCATCTCGGATGACCTGAAAAACTGACAACAGACATGAATCTCAACCTTTTTCTTCAATGTGCGCGAAGGTAACGCGCTCTATAGTCTTCATTTAATCAATGCACCTGGGGGCTTGTTGTCTAGAAAAGTTTATTTATAAATGCCCTAAGTGTTTTAGACGCGTTAAAAAGATGTGAGGGGATTTATCCCTTAACTTTAAAAATAGACGATTTAATTTTGTGAATAAAAGGGGGGACAAATTCGTTTAGGGTGCATACGATGGAAGAGAGAAGGCCTACTTTTATAACGAATAATGTTAGGTGGGGGTGTTCAAATGATAAAGTATCCTTCTGTTAGTTTATGTATGATTGTTAAAAATGAGGCTTCTTGTCTAGAGAGGTGTCTGAGAAGTGTCCAAGGATTAGTAGATGAGACCATTATTGTGGATACAGGATCAACAGATGAAACGGTAGAGATAGCTAAAAAGTATCACGCAGTGGTCAAAAATTATGAGTGGAATAATGATTTTGCTAAAGCTCGGAACTATTCGATTTCTTTTGCGACGAAAGAGTGGATTCTTGTTCTTGATGCGGACGAATATTTACGTGAAGACGATCGGGATTTATTTCAGTCTTCACTTTTAGCAGAAGAGGTGGATAGTTACTATATTAAAACGCTGAGTTTTACAGAAAAGGGGAGTGCTCAAAGTTGCGTCATTAATTTAAATCACCGATTATTTCGCCGAAATAAGGGATTTCATTATCGGGGAGCGATTCACGAACAATTAGTAACAGATGAAGAAGTTAATTCACAAATTTCTGATATTAGTTTTTATCATACAGGGTATTTAAAAGAAGTGGTACAAGCCAAAAACAAACCCGAGCGAAATAAAGAAATATTAAAACGGCTTTTAGATGCTGATCCACATAATCCATTTCATCAATTTAATTATGCGAATGAACTGATTCAGTTAAAAAGATATGACGAAGCAATTGATTATTATAATCAAGCTTATCAGGCAACGAGTCCAAGACAAGGCTATATGACTAAACTCATGATTTTTAGAATTAATGCGCTTCTTGCCAACAATCAGGAACAAGAAGCATTAGTTGCAGCAGAAGAAGGAATAAAAATATATCCTAATTTCACCTATTTAATGTTTATTAAAGGAACGATTGAGGAACGATTGGGATTAATCACACGGGCCATGCGAAGTTATGAAGCGTGCTTAACTCTTGGAAAACCAGATGCCCAATTTGAGTTTGCAAGCGCCTCTGAAGGATTATGGCCACATTTAAAATTAGCCTCAATCTATGAAGGATTCGGTGACTATGAGTTAGCAATTGAGCATTATAAACAATATTTAATGCTAGATTCAAGCCAGTATAAAATTCTTTATTCCATCGCTTCCTGTCTGCATAAAATGGGAATTAAACCTGAAGCGTTAGCGCAAGAATTAGAAAAATATACGCCACCGACTCAACTAAATCATCAAATTCTGTTTATTGATTTGTTGATGAAAGAACAGTGTTATGAGGTGGCACAGGTTTATTTAGAGAAAAGTCGTCCGTTAGAAAGAAGTTCTCAGTTAATTTATTTGTACGGGAAAAATCAGTTTTATTTAGGAAATTATGAAGTAAGTGATGCTTATTTTAAACGTTATGCCCAACTGGATAGCTTTTTAGCGGTTGAGCGTTATTATTATCTCATGTACTGGATGACAGGAAATGAAGCTTATGGGTTAGCCAATCTTCCTTATTCATCAGAGTTTAATGAGATTGATCAGTATTTAAGAGGAGAGTCAGCGACGATTTCGGATAAGGAGTGGCAAGCTATTTATTATTTAATGGAGGAAGTATTACTCATGCCCCATCAGGAATTGCTTCAAACGTTTGATGGAGCGATACGGTCAGTATTAACGGTTTCGCAATGTTTGGCACTTAGCCAACTCTATTTAAAATATGATCAAAATGAACGGGCGCGGGACTGTCTAATGAAATATAATGAGCAAGGTGGAGAAATTAATGGTCGCTATATTCAATTAATTAATCAATTAGGAAGGGAAGCTTGAAGTAAATTATCCCTTCTTTTTTTGATGGCTAAGAAAAAAAGAGGTTATTTATGGGATTAAAGCTATGCTTATTGAGGAGCCTTTTCGTATAATAAATCGTAAGTACTAAATCAAAGAAACTAAGGCGATAGCACGGGAAATTAGGGCCCTTGTATGAAACGACTAAAATAAATATCCTGATAGAATGGAAAATGTTCACGTTTGGGATACCATTATGATAAATGATAAGCAACAGCATTACCTATTTGTGCCTATGACTAAAGGAACTTTCCCTTTCTTTAAAGTCCGTTAGATAAAATGAGAGTACGGTCTTTTAAATCTTGGGTCATGTTATTGCTTCCAACTATCCGTTCAACCCGAAGGAGAAGTTGGTGAATTAGAGTGGCTCATCTTTAAGCAAATAAAGCCTTTGAACACCTTTTAGCTAACATCTTGAATGTTCTAGCGACATTCATAAAATAAAACATTTTATCGATGGTTCCCTTTTAATAAAAGATTATGATACAATAGAGGGGAAAATAAATCTTTAGGGGGATGTCTTCATGGGAGAACAACCAAAAACATTGAACTTTTTACCATCGTATTTACTTGATCTTATTTATTTTTTAGAATTGTTAATTGGTCCGCATTCCGTGTTGACATCAACAGAGGACGATGCGTGTTTGCATCACTATGAGGATTGTTTAAGCGATTACGCGAAAGAAGAAATTAAACGCGTTCAAAAAGTGCTCCCTAAAAATAAAACGTTATCAGAAATGGTGATGCCACTTATTTTGGCGGATCATGAGTTTGAAAATTTTCAAATGACAGAGTTATTAGAGGGTCAAAGATATTTAATTTCTTTATATAAAAAATCTCCTGATTATACGGCGGCATCGAAGCAATATAAAAAATTTATCACAAAAGATGCTCAAGAGCTAATGGGCGCTTTAATGATGATTGTTACCGAGTTAGAGCGAGTCGGTTTTAAACGATTTTGGCTTGAAAAACGATTGCCACAAATCAATGAGACCATTAGAAATTATGAGCAACAAATTGGGACGAATACATTGATTGAAAAAGTCAATGAAGCGTTAGGTGAATCGCTTTTATCGACACAAACTGTTTATTTATTAAGTTTTAATGTTAATCCTCGTGTGGTAAAGGTAGGGGATTTTATGCTGGGGTCGTTACGACTAGATGCCCATGCTTTTACTCATGCGCTTTTAGAAGGCTTTTTAAATGCGCGTTCCATTGAGGCGGCGTTAAAGCCATTTGAGCGAGCATTAAAAAAGAACAAAGAATTGATTCAAGTGTATCGACAAGTCAAAGGAGAATATAAATCATTAGGGGCTTATGTTTCATCTAGTGTAAAAATCGCCTTTGGAGCGTACCTATCCGAAAAATTGGGCGTATTAGAGCAACCGCAGGTTTATTTAAAAGATAAGAGCGAACGGGCCCTTCTTTACTATGACCAGATGCTGTTGTCACCAAAAGAGAAATCACAATCGATTGAAGCATATTTAATAGCCGTCGTGACAGTGGTTGAGTTACATGAAGAAAAGAGGGGATAAGTATGCCATCACCCATTGTTCATTTAGATCTTTTAGTGAAGTGGGGCCAGCGGATGAATCGCCCTCTCTCTTCAGACCTCGTCCTCGGTGTAATTAGTCCAGATGCCATCCATATGCGAGCACAACAGACGTGGATGGATAAGGCGAAAACACATTTTTACGAAGAAACAGAGGTCAGTTATGAGTATGCTCTAAAGACGGCTAAACAAGCGCTTCAGGGCATATCGCCGGATTTTTTAACGGGTTATTTGATTCATCTGTATACTGATTATATTTGGCGAGATCAAATTTATGCGCCTTATTTTCACGCCAATAAGGATCGACTCTCACGCCCTCTGCTTTATGAAGGGTATTATCACGATGTCCGTGAAATTGATCGCTATATTTTGGCACACGCCACGTGGATTAAGGAAGTAGAACAGTTGCTAAAAGAAGCGGATTCGACTCGCGCATCCTTTCCTCTTTTAACCGAAGATGAATTAAATGGATGGAAGGAAAAGGTACTTACGGCCGACCTCGCTTGGGATGGGACGGCGTTTAAAGCGCTTACTGCTTTATCTTTCAGTGACGTGATGGAGATTTGTGAGGTCATTCTTGTAGATTTGGTTACCTCAGTTGACTACTAATAGCTAGGGATAGCGCCTAATGATTGGAAAGAATCATTAGGTTTTTTTATGGAAGCCGCAAGAACACTCGTAACTTTAGTCGTGGGAGGTTCAAGATGAGAGGTGTCGATGAAAGAATTAATCGCCTTTTAAATAGGATAATGATGATTTTTTCTTGTCAGTGGTAACGAAGGCATGATAAACTAATCACGTCAAATTTTGTTGATAAAGAATGTCTGATGCCGTTGGAGGATAGATACTTGAAAAATTATGATGTTGTCGTAGTGGGTGGTGGCCCTGCCGGGTTATTTACTGCTATTATGTGTGCGAAAAAAGGGTGGCGGATTGCCCTATTAGAAAAGAATAAATCGTGCGGTCGAAAGCTATTAATGGCAGGGGCCGGAAAATGTAATATCACGCAAGCGGGTGAGATGGCTCATTTTTTAACGTGTTATGGTGAGAATGCACGCTTTTTAAAACAAGCGCTCTTATCATTTTCAAATGAAGATTTACTGGCCTTTTTTAAAAAAAGAGGGCTTGAATTTGTGACGATGGAAAATGGTAAAGTTTTTCCAAAGTCATTGAAATCACAGGATGTGCTCCAGGTATTATTAGTAGAATGTGAGCGACGAGGGGTTGAGATTTATTATGAACATGCCGTTGATTCTATCGTCAAAGAGGAGGAGACTTTTGTCGTAACAACTCAAAAGGAACGTTTGACGAGTCGCGTCGTGGTGGTAGCAACGGGTGGACTTAGCTATCCGCATACAGGTTCAACAGGAGACGGTTTTATCTTTGCGAAGCAGTTTGGCCATAAAATTGTGCCAACGAAACCAGCACTCACCCCACTTAAAATTAAAAATTATGCTTGGGCAGATTTATCTGGAACGTCTTTTGAGGCGTTATCGTATACGCTTTGGCGTCAAGGAAAGAAGATTGGTACATATCAAGGCGATTTTTTATTAACGCATTCGGGTGTTTCAGGACCTGGAATTATTAATTATTCACGTTATATGCAGTCAGGAGATGTGATTAAATGTAATTTTGTTGGCGCCGATTCGATTGAGGCGTTTAGAAGTCAGCTCACGAAAACGTTAAGTGAGGGAAAGAAGACGTTAGTTAAGACAATCGTGCGTGATCTTCCATTAACTAAACGTTTTGCGGATAAGGTGCTCGAGTTATGTGGCATTAGTGAGGCGTTAAAATGTGCGGAGTTAACGAAGGCGACGCGACAAAAATTATTAACGACATTGACTGAATATGAGATGGAAGTGAAGGAACTTGGCGGATACCATGTCGCCATGGTCACAACGGGTGGCGTGTCGATTAAGGAAATCAAACCGAAAACGATGGAGTCAAAAAAAGTTCCAAATCTTTATTTTGTGGGGGAAGTGCTTGATATTGATGGGGATACGGGTGGATATAATATCCAGGCAGCCTTGTCGATGGCTTATTTAGCGGCAAAGGCCATTGGTGAGCAGAAAGAGTCCTAGCCGGTTAACATTGACAGAATAAATAAGGATGGCTATACTAAAGATAAAGAAATTTGTCGGTTAAAAGGAGTCTTTAACATGAAAAAAACTCATTCCATTAAAACGGTGGTTGCCATTGGGATTGGGGCGGCAATTTTTGTCGTTCTTTCTCGATTTGCTTCCATTCCCTCAGGAATTCCAAATACAAGTTTAGAAACAGCGTATGCGGTTTTAGCGCTGATTGCTGTTCTTTATGGTCCACTCGCCGGTTTTGCGACTGGATTAATCGGCCACTTTTTAAAAGACGTTCTTATTTTCGGTTCGCCTTGGTTTAGCTGGATTATTGCGTCGGCGATGATTGGTCTCGTTCTTGGCTTGTCTGCGAAGCTTCTTAAAATCGAAGACGGCTATTTTGGAGTGAAGGAGCTAATCTTATTTAACGTCGCCCAAATTGTGGCTAATATCGTTGGTTGGTTTATCGTGGCACCCACACTCGACGTTCTCATTTACGCTGAACCCGCAGATAAAGTTTATTTGCAAGGGATGGTGGCCGGATGCGCGAACATGCTCACAGTTGGCATTTTAGGTTCGTTGTTAGTGAATGCGTATGCGAAGACGCGGATTAAAAAAGGAAGTCTCGTGATGGAAGATTAGTTGATAAGTAAAAGGTGATCGTTTCTTAAAGGAAGGGTCACTTTTTTTTGTTAAAGACATTAAAGGATGATTAAAGGAAGGTGAGGTTGTCCATACCAATGGTTAGGATGACGCTTTTATTATCAAGGATTCACGCGATAAATAACAAAATCGTGTGTTATTCGACAAAGGTGTGTTATAATAGGAAAGTTGACGCGTGATTCATTCGTAATATTTTAAATGGAGGTCACGATTTTTTACTTTAATAACTAAGAGAAAGGATGGGACGGATGAGAAAACCAATGATTGAATTTGAAGATTTTAGCTTTCAGTACCATGTCCAATCATGTCCAACCCTTAAGCATATTCAGTTAACGATTTATGAAGGTGAGAAAGTGCTGATTGTCGGGCCATCGGGATCAGGAAAGAGTACGCTTGCTCACTGTATCAACGGCTTAATTCCGCATATTTATCGAGGAGAGACGACAGGTTCGTTTAAAATCAATGGGCAGGATGCGTTATCGAAATCGATTTTTGAACGGTCAATGATTGTGGGGACGGTTTTACAAAATCCGGATGACCAGTTTATTGGATTGAC
>DKYS01000130.1:8425-19639 GCA_002493395.1 Turicibacter sp. UBA7094
AAATGGAGCAAATGGTCAAACAAGTCGCTAGGTTAGTTGAGGTGGATTCGCAGTTGTTGGCGTCGCCTCATGAACTTTCAGGGGGTCAAAAGCAACGTGTGACAATGGCGGGTGTGATGATTGATGACATCGACATTTTACTTTTTGATGAACCGCTGGCTAGTTTAGATCCAGCGACTGGGGTGAAGACGATGTCTTTAATTGAGGAGATTCATCAACAAACGAATAAAACGATCGTTATCATTGAACACCGATTAGAGGATGTACTTTCACAAAAAGTGGATCGAATCATTGTGATGAACGAGGGGAGAATCGTGGGCGATTTAACGCCGAATCAACTGTTAGCTTCTCCGTTACTGCAAGACGTGATGATTCGTGAACCGCTTTATATTAGTGCGCTAAAGAAGGCAGGATGTCAAATCGATGAATCGATGAATCCGGAATGTTTGAAAACGATGGATTTAACGTCTTGTGTGGCGCCATTAAAAGCGTGGTTCGATGCAACACCCCCTTCTGATAATCAAGCACCTTCTTCGGTCCTCTTATCGTTTGAGCAAGTCAGTTTCGGTTATTCCAAGACTAAGCAAGTTCTTGATCAAGTCTCGTTTGAAATTCATCAAGGGGAAATGGTGAGTTTAGTCGGACAAAACGGGGCCGGAAAGTCAACAATTTCGAAGTTGATTAGCGGTTTTTACCAGCCGACGTCAGGGCGTATTTTATTTAAAGGAAAAGATTTAAGTCAATCGACCATTAAGGAACGGGCCGATAAAATTGGGCTTGTGATGCAACATCCTGGGCAAATGATTTCTAAAACAATGGTCTTTGATGAAGTGGCATTTGGGCTTGTTGCTCGGGGCGTGGGTCAAGAGGAAATCGTGCGCCGTGTTCATGAGACCCTAAAAATTTGTGGCTTATATCCATTTCGAAATTGGCCGATTTCGGCGTTAAGCTTCGGTCAGAAAAAACGCGTGAGTATTGCGGCCATTTTAGTCTTAAATCCTGAGATGCTCATTTTAGATGAACCGACAGCGGGACAAGATTTAAAGCATTACACGGAAATGATGGAATTTTTGAAATCATTAAATGAACGAGGTATGACGATTTTAATGATTACGCATGATATGCATCTCATGCTTGAGTATACGACACGGGCTCTTGTCATGGCGAACGGTCGTTTAATCGGGGATGGGCCGACGTATCACGTGATGAGTCATCCGGACTTAATGGAGGCCGCTCATTTAAAACAAACGTCCCTTTATGCGTTAGCCCATCGCATCGGGGTTGATCCAGAAGCTTTTATTTATCACTTTATTCGGCATGAGAAGGGAGGAAGATGATGTGAATCCGAAATTACTCGCCTACATAGAGAAAGATTCGTGGATTCATCAACTCACAGGAAGTACGAAACTCCTTTGCTTTTTAATGTGGTCGATGACGGCGATGTTAAGTTATGATACTCGCGTTCTTTTTATGATGTTGGGCTTAAGTTTTATCTTGTTTAAACTTTCAAAAATAGAATTTAAAGAGATTGCGTTTGTGTTTTATTTTATCCTCGTCTTTTTAGTGATTAATAATGTCGCCGTCTTTTTATTCTCACCGTATGAAGGGGTCGCTATTTATCATACGAGGCACGATATCGTGAAAATCGTGGGGCCGTATACCCTGACACAAGAGCAGCTGTTTTATCAGTTAAATATGACCATCAAATATTTAACGATTATTCCTATGGGGCTTATTTTCTTAGCGACGACGCATCCAAGTGAATTTGCGGCCTCGTTGAATAAGCTTGGGGTTAGTTATAAACTGGCGTACTCTGTTGCGATTGCGATGCGATATATTCCAGATATTCAGCGGGATTTTATTGAAATTTCACAAGCGCAACAAGCACGTGGGATTGATTTATCACGGAATGAGAAGTTATTCAAACGACTTAAAAACATGGGGGCTATTTTGATGCCACTTGTGTTAACGAGTCTCGATCGGATTGAAACGATTAGTTATGCGATGGAGTTACGCTCCTTCGGAAAATATAAAAAACGAACGTTTTATAGTGAACGTCCGTTTCAAAAACAAGATGGATGGGCCCTTTTTGGAATGGGGGGGCTGATGATTGCCTTTTTATGGATTACATTCCATAATGGTTCACGATTTTATAATCCATTTTTATAAACAACGAAGAAAGCTTGTAGAGAAATCATGTATTTTTCTACAAGTTTTTTTATGTAATGCTCCTTCGTATTTAGGGCGAAACATGTTTTTTAAGAACAATAATCCTTCTCTAATTAGAAATCACGTGTTAACAGAGGTGCAAAAAGACCATGACACCCTTTCCTCGATGTCATGGTCTTTTATATTTTAGGAAGAATTCCGTTCTTCTTCCAGTTATAAAAAACGCTTAATTGAAAAGTAGGTGCTTCTTTTGTTTTTTCTAAAAAGATGGCAGCCTCCTCGTCAGCGGTAAAAATAGCTTTGATAAAAGGGTAGAATTGAACAGCTTGTTCATAACGGTGGCTATGATCATAAACTGCGGGTGGACCGGAATGCCAACGAATGAGCATCATTTCTTCTGTTGTTAAGTGAATATAGTGTTGAGCCAGCATGACACTTTTCTCACCGTGACCGAGTGGCAATGGGTCCACGAAATCGTATGTAAAATAACATTCGCGCTCTCCCTTGGCGTTTGTACGAAGTTTTAAGGTTGGATGAAAGGTATTAACTTTGCATAAATCGTGGAGATATCCAGCAAGATAAATACTCTCAACTGGAAGTCCAAGCTGAAATTGTTCATTCTTTTTTAGTAAGAGTTCGACGACATGGTGGCAGTGAATCGAAAGACCATGAGGGTAATTTCCGTGCCCTTTGACGCTCGCAGGTGCAGTAAAATAATCACTTTCGTGGGTTAAGAAGTGGATGAGTTCTGGCATTCCTTTTCGTTTAATGTGGTGAAGGCGACCTAAGATGGTTTGTTTAATGCTCATAAAACGGACACTCCTTTCTTCAAATGCTGTTTTTTTATATGAGAGAAACTCTTCAAAACTTAAGGTACAAATGTTGACAAAAAATACACTCATCAGTAAACTATATATAAACCATATAAACAGAAGTGCTTTCTACATTTCATATGGCAACTAAAAGATTCGATAAATAGGGTGTGCAAGAAAGATGATGGTCTAGTTAAATAGTTTACAAGGTAAACAAAATCTAGACGTCTCTTTTAAAAATCGTTCACTCTTAGTTTATACTCCATTGTCTGATAAAGGAAGCGTAGATTGGTAGGAAAGGTTTAGAGCCTTAGGAGGAGGAAAATGATGAAATCAGATCAAAGGAAGGGAAATCCATGGGCATTATTGCCACTCGGTCTCTTTTTAATTTTATTCATTGGAAGCGGAATCATGACAGGAGATTTCTATTCGATGCCAGTTCTTGTGGCATTTTTGTTCTCCTCGATTGCTGCGTTTTTCATGAATCGCAAGCAGTCGTTTCATGAAAAGGTAGGTATTTTTTGTAAGGGCGCTGGCCAAGAAAGTATTATGATGATGGTCATGATTTTTTTATTGGCGGGTGCATTTTCTGGTGTGGCTAAGGCGATGGGGGGCGTTGATGCGACAGTGCAATTAAGCTTATCGTTGTTGCCTCCTCATTTAGTGGTGGTTGGACTATTCATTATTGCAGGATTTATTTCAGTATCTATGGGGACATCAGTTGGAACGATTACGGCTTTAACACCCGTTGGGCTTGGTGTCGCACAGGCAACGGGAATTGATGTTGCACTCGTTGTTGGAGCAATCGTCGGTGGTGGAATGTTTGGAGATAATTTATCCATTATTTCGGATACAACAATTGCGGCGGTGAGAACTCAGGGGTGTGAACTAAAGGATAAGTTTAAAGTTAACTTTTTAATCGTTTTACCCGCTGCGATTTTGTCTTTGATAATTTTACTTTCCTTAACCTTAAAATATGAGGTTACACTCGATGCTGTTTATCAAATTGAGTGGTTAAAGGTTGTTCCATATTTATGTATTTTAGTTGGGGCCCTAATGGGAATCAATGTCTTTATTTTACTTGGAAGTGGAGTAGCTATCGCGGGGATGATTGGATTTATGACACATGCCTTGACGCTACAACAATTCATTGATGCTATTTCGCAGGGAATGGCGGGGATGCAGGAGTTGGCCTTACTTTGTTTAGTTGTTGGCGGTGTACTAGAGCTTATTAAACATCAGGGTGGAATTGATTATTTATTGTATTTAATCAAATCACGAGTTCGCTCTAAAAAAGGAGCAGAATTTGGTATTGCTACGCTCGTGAGTGTGATGGATTTAGCAACAGCTAATAATACGATTGCGATTGTGATGGCGGGACCATTGGCAAAAGAAATTGCAAAAGAGTATGAAATTGATCCGCGTCGTAGCGCAAGTTTACTTGATATTTTTTCATCGTGTTGGCAAGGGTTGATTCCGTATGGAGCTCAAATTTTAGGGGCGGCAGGTCTTGCTGCTATTTCTCCTATGGAAATTGTAAAATATGTACACTATCCAATGTTAATGGGGGTATTTGGAATTTTAGCAATTATTTTAGGATTTCCTAAATTAAAAAAATAAAGAGTTTAAGGACAGTATAACGTAGACTGTCCTTTTTATATAAACGAAAACAACCTACTATGTAGGTGATTTTTTAAAGCTTTTAGCAAGTTATTTGCCACATCTCCCCTGTTTAACAGGTAAGAGTTGTTTGAGGATGTTTGATAAACATGGACATCTAAAATACAGATATGGAAATAGGAAGTTTTGCTAGCAGGGAGATTGAATGAATGCGTTTTCGATGAGTGTTGAAAAAATCGATAATATGTACGGAAATAACTTAGAGAGGATGAGGTAGCAGAGTAGTTGATATGGTCTGAAGAATATAATCCATTTACCGGATAAAAGAATCCGAAGAAAAAGTAGGAGATTCTTTTAGGATCAGTGTGTAAAAGTGGTACAATAGGGAAACCATTCAGTCAGAGGGTTTTTGGCTTTGGCCAGTAATAGAGGCCTTTATTCGCAGTTAAAACCACCAGTTAAACTGGTGGTTTTTGCTTACCTAGCCGTTTTAGTAAGTGGAAAAAATGCGCAATTTTAACGCATATTTCTCTAATGAGTGCACATATACTGTTAAAAAGAAAGGGGGATAGAGAGAATGAGACGAACTCGATTGGTTGAAAATCGGGAAGTCTTTTTGGCCTATGTGTTAGCAAGTTATAATTTTTCAACGATTGAAGGGTTATATCATCGATTTCCACTTGTTTGGCAACGCCGAGATAAGTATAAGTATTATCGTCATGTGTGTTTGGAAAGGCCATTGTTGAAGGAAGAATATAAAGTGAAGTTTGCCTATTGCTTGTTTGAGACTGCAAACGACGATCAGACTATTTTCAATGCGTTATTTGATGAATTATATAAACAAAATCCACGTTTTTATAAAGAGATAAAAAACAGGCTTGGAAAGCATCCAGTGCTGAAAGAATTAGAGCTTAAAAATTTTATCTATCAGGAAAAACTTGATGAGCAGGATTATTTAATTAATTTGTCTGTGCTCGATTTTTTTCTAGAAAAACAAGGGGTCAACTACGAAGTTAAAAACACGTTTAATACATTAAAAAAAAGTGTATTAGAAAAGGAACGAATCTTTTTTGAATTCGAGGAAGAAAGTTATTTTTACTTAAAAAATCAATTGATTAAATCTAACTCACTCTTCTCAAAGCGAATTCAAAGCTTTTGTCGTGGATACTCTGACTACTTAGGGAAAAATGTTGTTGAGTTTTTGAATGCCAAATTAGAGTCGTTTTTCCAATCATCCGAATCCCATAAAGTGATTCAATGGTTAAAAGATTTAGGGTTATGGACGCAAAAGATGGATTATCGCTTAACACAAGCAGACGTTTATCAGTTGGTGGCACTGCTACTTTGTACGGATGAAGATGAGGAGTATGGGACGGATGCAGAGCAGATGGTAAGGTTAGGTGAATTTGTTTTACCGATGCCTATTTTCGTAGCCTTTGAACAATCGTTATATGAATTATTACCTTATTTTGTATTAAGTAACATTATGCAAAAAAATCGGGAGTTTTTCTTACAGTCATGCCATACGAAAGGCCCATCTATTTCTAAACAACTAGAAAAAGAGGTGAACCGCCTTAAACATGAATTAACACAGGTAAAAGAGATGAATACCGATTTAAAATCTTTATTAGGTAAGCAAAAAGAGGCTTGTGAAAAAGCCAATAAAACAAAAATGAAGGAATTAGAATCGACGCTCATTACAACTTTAAAAGAAAAGGAGCGTCTTGAACAGGAATTAGTGAGTTTACAAGGGGAATATGCAACACTCAAGCTATCATTAAAGGAAGTATCTCCATCAATGAACCATATAACGGAGATAGTTGTGGATGAGGTACCCGACATTGAGAAAATAAATTGTCCTGAGGTGATGATTGTCGGGGGCGCAACTCCAACGGTCCAAAAATTAAAAAAGATTCTTCCAAATTGTAAGTATTTTGAGGTTGATAAGCGATATAATGATCAATATTTTAATGGTGTAAAATTAGCCATTTTATTAACAAATATTCTAAATCATGGAATGACTCGAAAGCTAGATAAACATTGTCCTCAAATCAAGAAAAAATCATTGAGTATGACAAATGTTAATCTTATTATCAAAGAAATTGCAAAACAATTAGAAGATATTTAATAACTCGAGAATAAAACAAGGCATCTTAGCTATGAAACTAAGGTGCCTTTTTATGAAGTGAAAAATGAGGATTTTCTTTGAAGTGTTGATTGATTACTCTATAGGTTAATTTTTCTGTTGAAAGAACTTTTATCCCTCACAAATATGGATAGCCTGCGTTAGTAGAAAAGAGTTGATCTTTTTTGAGATCATTCTTTAACTTATTACTTTTGTTTAGCGGATGAAATGATTAAAGGATTGCGGTTTATTTAGAGGTAAAAAGTAATACATTTTGGCGAACTTTCATATACTGTCATATCTTGAAGTTTAGGAGAGGAGTGCGAAAAATGGAAACGAAAAATTTAGAAGCTGCCTTGGAAATCATCCCATTTTTAGAACTACCTGAGGGGAGTAGAATCCTTGAGGTGACTCATTCCTCGCCCTTATTCACTCCAGTGTTAGGGAGTGTAAACCTTTTAGGCAATAGAAAGGTTGATTTATGTTTTGTAAATAGCGGAGAGATGGAATCCAACGTCTTAGGTTATTATGAAAAGATTTTTTTTCACTCGTTAGGACGAATACAGGCAAAACAATGGAATAAAGTATATGACGTTGTCCTCATTCCCAATGCTTTAAATACGCTTAGTAAAGAGGATGGAGAAGAGTTATTACGTTGGCTTGTTAAAAGTGGAGTTTCTTTGATTTACGCCTTAGTTAAAGATGATAATTTGGATCAAACCTGGACCATTCCAGATTTTAAATCCTTTGATATTTCATTCTATCGATTACCTAAATTAAATCAAAAATTAATTAAAATTTATCCTACCGCTTCTAAGGCAGTTAAACCTTTACAACCTACGGTGAATTTAAGGAAACCATTGACGATTCTTTATGTTATGACTCACAAATCGTTAACGGGAGGGCTTAAAATTTTATACGAACAAATGAAGTTTTTACAACAACTAGGATATCGGATTAAACTGATGATTCGTGGGAATTATGATCGTATTGTTCCAACATGGGTTGAGGACTTTGTTCCAGATGAAGAGATTATCCGTCGTCCCGATGAACCTTATTTAACCGCTGATTTGGAAGCTGATATTATTTTTGCGACTTTTATTGGAGAGTTTGAACAACTTGTTAATGATCGAATACCTGTATTTTATTGGGAGCAAGGGCATGAAGCGTTATATGGCGATGTTCAATTGTTGCAATCTGAGAGCGTTGTAAGAAGCAGGCTAAAAAAACAATTTTCACAAGACATTTATTATGCCACCAATTCGTTATACGTGCATGATCTTGTTCAAACCCGTTTTGGAAAAAACTCATACATTTTTCCTATCTATATTGACACATCTTTTTATTATCCAGAATTTAAAGAGGAAAAAGGAGATTTAACGATTTTATTAGTAGGAAATCCGGTGTTGAAATTTAAAGGATTTATAAAGGCCTTAACCGTATTGATTAATGTTTGGAATCGAGGGTTACGTTTTAATGTGGTATGGGCTTGTCAAGTAAAACCGGAAGTAAGTCCGGTTCCTTTCGAGATTAATTATCAGGTCAATGTTTCCCAATTAGAATTGGCAAAAGTTTATCGAGAGGCGGATATCCTTTTAAGTTGTTCTGATTATGAAGGGGCCGCTATGCCACCACTAGAAGCAATGGCTTCAGGGGTGTGCGTGGTAGCAACCAATTGTGGGGGAATTATGCAGTACGCTCAGCATGAGAAAAATGCTCTTATTTCGAAAACGCATCAAGTCTCTGAGTTAGCTGATGAGTTAACACGATTACTGACGAATCCATTATTAAGAGAGAGATTAGTTCAAAATGGATTAAAGACAGCTCAGTCATTAAGTTTTGAGAGAGGAATTACACAGCTTGAAAATATTCTTCAAACCATTATCGATGATTTTCAAAAGAATAAACAGGTTTGTCATTCTCAATATAAAGTAAGTGTTATCATTCCAGCGTATCAAGTAGAGAAATATATCTTAAGATCGGTATCATCTGTTTTACGGCAAACACTAAAAGAAGTAGAGGTGATTATTGTTGATGATGGATCGACCGATTTAACGGCTAAATTAAGCGATGATATGGCAAAGGTTTATCAAAATATTCGAGTTATTCATCAAAAGAATTTAGGATCTGCAAAAGCACGGGAAGCTGGGGTACAGGTGGCGAAAGGGGAATACCTTTTATTTCTCGATGCAGATGATTGGCTAGATAAGGAGGCCTTAGAGAATTTGTACGCGCAGGCGATGCTTGAAGAAGCCGACATTGTCCTTTTTCAAGCGATGATCGTTATGAGGAATAAGGGTTACGAGCTTAATATTTTTAGTGGATGTCCTGAGGAAATTTCGGCGACACCAGTCCTTCATTTCTTAAAGGATAAAATTAAACCGTCGATGTGTGCAAAGTTTATTAAACGAAGTTTTATAGATAAACATCAGATCCATTTTCCCGATATATCGTATGCAGAAGATGTTGTTATAACAACTCAATTACTAAGACATCATCCTAAGCTTAGTTTTTGTAATCAACGATTTTATTATTATGATCAACGAGAAGGGAGCCTAGTGCATTCAGTGAATGAAACAAGGTTAGAAATATTCAAGGCTTTAGAAGAAGTGGCCAATGTTTTAAAAAGTTCTCAGTTATATGAGCGTTATGAAAAGGAATATATTAACTTTTCGTTACAACACTTGTCACCTGTGAAACAAATATGTCTAGAAAATCAAGCATTAAAAGCGGCATTTGATTCGCATTATCAGAACTGGCATGATAAATATCTGAATGGAAAGTTTGCTATAGAGCAAAGGGAGGGAGTAGACAGTGATTAAGGTGAGTGTCATTATTCCAGCTTATCAGGTAGAGGATTATCTTATCAGAAGTGTTTCATCAGTCCTGAAACAGACACTTCATGGGATTGAAATTATCCTTGTTAATGATGGGTCAACCGATAAAACCGCTGATTTATGCGATGAGTTGGCACAAGTGTATCCATCGATTAAAGTTATTCACCAGAAAAATCAAGGATCGGCTAAAGCGCGCGAAGTCGGTCTCGCCCTCTGTACGGGCGAGTACATTTTATTTTTAGATGCTGACGATTGGTTAGATTCTAAGACCTGTGAAATCCTTTACCAAAAGGCGGTGGAAACGGAAGCGGATATGGTCATTTACCAGGCATTCTTAGAAGAGGGAGAGCGCATTTATCCCCTACGAACATTTTTTATCTCAGAAGATGAGATTAATAAAGATCCCGTTTTCTGTTTTCTAAACGCTCAATTAGCTCCCGCTGTTTGGACAAAATTTATAAAACGCGCCTATTTAAACGAAACGAAGTTGAATTTTCCCACCTTATCTTATTCGGAGGATGTGGTCATCACTTTGCGTTTACTACTAGCCAGCCCCAAAATTACGCTGTTAGACGAACCACTCTATTATTATTATCAGCGTGCAAGTAGCCTTGTTCACGTGGTAAATGAACATTGCCTTGAAATTTTTGAGTCTTTAGCATTGGTAAAATCAGATTTAATATTGAAAGGACTATATGATCAATACAATAAACAATATCTTCATTTCTCAGAACTCCATCTAGCTCCCGTACGTCAAAAGGTCAAACGTAATCTGCTATTAAAAGAAAAGTTTGATCAATTATATGAAAGTTGGAAGAACGATAATGGGGAGGAGTGAAGATGAATCAAACGTGTATATTAGTGTTAAGTTGTGATCAATACGAAGATTGTTGGGATATTTTTTATCGCTGTTTTAAAAAATATTGGTCCAACTGCTCATTTCCGATTTATTTAGCGACGGAAACAAAGAGCTATGATAAAATACCAACACTTTGTGTGAATGAGCCTGTTTGGACAACACGTGTTAAGAAAACGCTTGAAATGCTAGAGACAGAGTATGTGATTATTTTATTAGATGATTTTTTTATTCGGAGTCAGGTGGATGAGGAGCAGATCCATTATTGCATTCATCATTTTGGGGAAAATACAGTGATGTTTAACTTTGAATTAGAGTACAGTCCTAATATTAAAACCGATTTGAATGGTTTTAATTTGCGCCCACCGATGGCCCCTTACTTACACAGCTGTCAACCGGGAGTTTGGAAGCGGACGGAGCTCATCAATGAATTGAAAATTCCTCAAACTCCGTGGCAATGGGAATTAATGCGTTTTTCTACAACAAAAAGATACTACATCAATGCAACGAGAAAACCAATTATAGACATTGGAAATTACCATCAAAATAAATTTAGCATTGTTCGTGGAAAGTGGGCGCGCGAGGTGATTCCTTTTTTTGAAAAGGAAGGGATTGATGTTGATTATTCCCAACGTGGTTTTTTTGAAGAATAAAAGTGAACAGGTTGATCGAATGAGGGATGTGAGATCGATGTTTAAAGATAAAGTATTATTGATTACGGGAGGAACAGGGTCATTTGGAAATACGGTGGTTAAGGCCTTTCTTCATCAAGGCTTAAAGGAGATTCGTATTTTT
>DKYS01000130.1:19938-25243 GCA_002493395.1 Turicibacter sp. UBA7094
AAACAAGATGATATGCGGAAGAAGTACCACAATCCCAAATTAAAATTTTATTTAGGGGATGTTCGTGACGCAGATCGCGTGAAAGAAGTGATGCGTGGAGTCGATTATGTCTTCCATGCAGCTGCTTTAAAACAGGTGCCATCTTGTGAGTTTTATCCCATTGAGGCGGTAAAGACGAATATTTTAGGAACCGAAAATGTATTAAATGCGGCAATTACCTGTGGAGTAAAAAAGGTTATTTGCCTTTCCACTGATAAAGCCGTTTACCCCATTAATGCGATGGGGATGTCCAAATCGCTGATGGAAAAGACGTTTATTGCCAAGGCCCGATTACTTGAAGCGGGACAGACTGTTATTTGTGGAACGAGATACGGAAATGTTATGGCTTCCCGAGGATCTGTGATTCCATTGTTTGTTGATCAAATTAAAGGGGGACATCCGATTACTGTTACGGATTTGCACATGACACGGTTTTTGATGAGCCTTGATGAGGCAGTTAAACTTGTCATGTTTGCTTTTGAAAATGGAGAGCAAGGAGATATTTTTGTTCAAAAGTCTCCAGCGTGTACGGTGGAATGTTTAGCTAAGGCTTTATGTGAGATTTTTGGTGTTGACCCCCTCATCGACATAATAGGAACGCGACACGGAGAAAAGTTATACGAGACTTTAGTTTCGTCAGAAGATATGCTTGTTGCTATGGATTATGACTCCTATTATAAAATTCCATGCGATAAACGGGATTTAAATTATCATACGTCAGTTAACACGTCAAAATCTCTTGTAAAGCAGCAAGCCTATACGTCTCATAATACGTATCAGTTAACTATAGAAGAGGTAAAGGAAAAATTATTAAATCTTTCTTATATTCAGGAGGCGTTAAAAACTAATCACGAGGAGGATTTTTAAATGAACATACTTGTAACGGGGGCGAATGGATTTATTGGAAAAAATCTTGTGACGACCCTTAAATCTAATCAACAATATAACATCCTTGAGATTGATAAGGGCGCTACTCCTTCCGAATTAGATCAAGCGGTACTTCAGGCAGATTTTATTTTTCATTTAGCGGGAGTCAATCGAGCGTTCAATGAGAGTGAGTTTTTTGAAGGAAATAAAGAATTAACGCAGCGAATAACGACTGTTTTAATAGCGCATGAGAAAAGCACTCCCATTTTGTTTACTTCATCTATTCAAGTTAGCGATGTAAATGCCTATGGTAAAAGTAAGTTATCTGCGGAGGCGGCGTTACAACGATATGCTGAGCAAAATTTAGCTAAAGTATATATTTATCGTTTACCTAATGTCTTCGGAAAATGGGCACGGCCCTACTATAATTCGGTGGTCGCTACTTTTTGTTATCAAATCGCAAGAGATGAGCCTATTTGGATTAAAGACTCAAATCTTGTATTAAATTTAGTGTATATTGATGATGTCGTGCATCATTTTTTAGAGATTCTGCACGATAGTTATCATAAGAGTGGATTGTTGACTGTCACCCCCATTTATTCTTTGACACTAGGAGAATTGGCAAACACTTTGACGGCTTTTAAAGACAGTCGTCAAACCCAAGAGGTGATTCAAACGGATAACTTATTGATAAAAAAACTATATAGTACCTATCTTAGTTACTTACCAGAAAATGAATTGGGTTATCCTTTACTGATGCATAAAGATACACGCGGCGCGTTTACTGAATTTATTAAAACATCTAATCGGGGGCAGTTTTCGATTAACTATTGTAAACCAGGTATTACTAAAGGAAATCATTGGCATCATACTAAAGTTGAAAAATTCCTAGTCGTGAGTGGTCGCGGATGTGTGCGATTACGTTCTCTTTTTAGTCATGAAATTTTAGAATATGAAGTGAATGGTGATGACTTAAAGGTAATTGATATTCCTGTAGGGTATACTCATCATATCGAAAATACTGGGGAAACGGATTTAATCGTTATTATTTGGTGTAATGAATGTTATGATGAACAGCATCCAGACACGTATCCTTTAGAGGTTTGAAGAAGATCTGAGGGTTCATCATTTTTATGAGAACATCGGGAAGTGAGAGTAAGTCTATCCCAGATAATGTTTTTTATAAGGAATGCGAATTTGTTTTTTTCCTATGGAGTGCTTGGAATAGGTAAGCTGAACGTTGATTAAGAAAAGTCATTTGATTTTTAATCGTTCATGCCCGATGAGGTTATAAATAAGAGGTGTTGTTGCATACTAACAGTGTGGTTTCAAGTGGAAAACACACTGTTTTTTTTATGCTCGTAGAAAGGAGCGATACGATGCCAAGTTTTTTAGAGAAGTTATTTTTTATTGAGGGAATTGCCTTTGCGATTATTGGTGTATTATTTTTTATTTTTCCGCTTCAAAGTATTATTAGTTTAAGTGCGTTGATTGCCGTCATCTTTATCCTCATTGGGGTGATGACCATGGTGCGGAGTAAAGGTCGTGAAGGACAGTTCTTTTATCTATTTAATGGCTTGATTAATATTTTATTTGGATTAACGCTCTGGCTTTATCCGATTTCAACGCTTGATGTTTTAGTTTTAGTTTACGGGATTTGGGTGTTAATTCGGGGCGTTTACCTTACCTTTTTATCGATTCGAAATGGTTATTTCGGTTTGAATATTTATACGGTGGCAAATGTAATCTTCGTTGTTTTTGGAGTTTTAGTTGTATTTCAACCGTTTAATGCGCTCATTTCAGCCCCTTATTTTATTGGAACAGCCCTTATTCTGACGGCTTTAGGTGAAATTTATTTAGGTATTAAGTTAAAAAATGCGTTTCATTAAGCGAGAGGAACCTTATTAGGTTCCTCTTTTTTAGCTCCTTCTTTTTTATTCGTCAAAATTATGCTATGATGAAAAGAGTTTAAGTAGAGATGGTGATGACGTTGGAATTAGTATTAAGTCGAAATCGGGCGGTGGGGCCTGAGCAAAAAGTTCATTTTATTCGGCATTTTTTAAATTTAAAAGCAAGCAATAGTCGGCATACTGCTATTTCATATGAGCGGGATATTCTCGATTTCTTTCAGGTTGAGGCGGTTGAGCAGATTACACTTGAGCACATTATTGCTGTGAACTTGTTTGATGTAGAGCATTATTTACTTGATTTGCGAGGTCGTGGGTGTGCAACGGCGACGATTAATCGGAAGGTGTCTTCCTTAAGTTCACTTTATAAGTGGTTGTTAAAATATCAAGATAATAAGACGGGAACGGCATTGCTTCGGTTTAATCCGTTTGGGAATCTTAAAGAAGAGAAACCTAAAGTCACTTCTAAAGAAACTGAATTCTTAACCGCAGAAGAATGCACTCAGTTATTGGCGATTTTTGATACAACTAAATTAGTCGAATTAAGAAATAAGGCCATTATCTATTTAGCCCTCACGACGGCTTTACGTAAATCAGAAATCATCCATATTCAGTTAAAAGATGTTGCCACTTATGGGGAATATGATATCATTCATGTCGTGCGTAAGGGGAATAAAAAGGATATGGTCAAGTTGCAGGCGCCGGTGAAGGCGTTGATTGATGAGTATGTGGCGCAAACGGGGCGAGATTATGTGGCGGATGCTAATAGCTATTTATTTATTGGTCATTCAAGAAACAAGCGAAATAATGAGAAACTGGACCCGAGTTCTTTAAATTATATGATTAAGACGGCTTGTCAACGCGCGGGGATTGAAAAGCATTTGAAGGTGCACTCGACACGACATACGGCGATTACGCTGGCGATTCGTGGGGGGGCAAGTATTGAGAAGGTGCGTGATTTTGCAGCCCATCAAAATGTGGCAACGACCAACCGTTACGTTCACTCCGTCAATAAGCTGAAAGAGAATGCGGGAGATTTGATTCAATTTTAATCGCTGTGTTAAGTTACCTATCTAAAAAAAGTGAATTAAACTGATAGAACTCATTGGTTAGAATAGCTTCGAAATTGGATGGAGGTATACGAGCTGATTTAATTCAGATACTGTAATATATTTAGGGGGATTATACGTTTGCAAGTTATTAGGCTCAGTAATATTGGAGAAGAAAAATTTTGAAAAGTTAAATCCCAGTTCAATTCTTTATTTAGATTGTTAATGATGAAAAGGTTAAACACACCTTTTTTTAGATTAAAAGAGGATTTCTTTCATATGAAGGAATCCTCTTTTAGCCTGTTTTTGTTAAAAAGCCGGAGGTATTAGTCGGATAGATTGACAATATAAAAAGTGCAGTGTTTCCAAGAAAGGGGAGATAATAAGGCAATATTTGCTTTGGATAATTGGAATTATGATGACTCAAACCCGGATAAATATATATTGAATGGTAAAAGGTATAATTAGAAACAACCGATTTATCGGGGCTTTTGAAAATAACGACACGGTCATTACCTTTGACTTAGGTGGCTTAGATACGAGTCAAGTGAACAATATGAGGGCTATGTTTAATAATTGTGTTGGCTTAACAAGTTTAGATGCAGGTCGCTTTCAGACAGAGAAGAATGTCATGTTTTCTAGCAGGTTTAATAAGAAAAATGTTTATAGTTAGGTACTGTCAAATGTTAAAAAATATTGATTTCGCTCAACATCTGATTTATCGTTATATCTCTCACCGAAGGTGTTAAAAATTATGATTTTTTTCAAACCTTCGCCCTTTATCACTGATGCATTTACCGGACAAAAAAACGTAGAAAAAGTAAGAGATTTGTTTAGGGTCAGCGTGTAAGAATGGTGTAAAAGGGAAACCATTTAGTCAGGGGGCATTTGGGCTGGCCCGTAATAGAGACTTTTAGCCGCAGTTAAAACCACCAGTTCACACTGATGGTTTTTTATTTGTTGTTGAATAAGATGAGTCACGGTTTAGATAGATTGATAATATAAATAAAGGAGGAGATTCAATGAAAAGGAGAGATAATATGGCAACGTTTGCTTTGGATGATTGGAATTATGATGACTCAAATCTGGATAAATATATATTGAATGGATGGAAGGGAAGTTCCACAGAAACTGAAATCTATATTCCAGGCGAATACAATGGGCGCCAAATCAGTTTAAAGAATCTTAAAATTTTTCCAACTTCCATGACAAAGCTCCAACTTGAGGAGCTTAATAGTAAAAAGGTACAGTTAGAAACAACCGATTTATCGGGGGCTTTTGAAAATAACAGTACGGTTATTAACTTGGATTTAAGTGGTCTAGATACGAGTCAAGTGATTAATATGAGCTATATGTTTGCTCATTGTAGTGGGTTAACAAGTTTAAATGTGAGTCGTTTTCAAACGGAAAACGTCACTAATATGCGCTATATGTTTTCTGAAT
>DKYS01000130.1:25456-26063 GCA_002493395.1 Turicibacter sp. UBA7094
GGTCTAGATACGAGTCAAGTGATTAATATGAACTCTATGTTTTTAAATTGTAAGGGGTTAACGAGTTTAGATTTGAGTCAGTTTCAGACAGAGAATGTCACAGATATGGGGAGCATGTTTAATTCCTGTAGCAGTTTAACAAATTTAGATGTGAGTCACTTTAAGACGGAAAGTGTCACAAATATGAATGGTATGTTTGCTAATTGTTATCAGTTAACGAGTTTAGATATCAGTCAGTTTCAGACACAGAATGTTACGGATATGGGGAGCATGTTTAATTCCTGTAACGGTTTAACAAATTTGGATGTGAGTCAGTTTCAGACAGAAAATGTAACGGATATGAGCTATATGTTTGCTAGTTGTATAGGATTAACGAGTTTAGATATCAGTCAGTTTCAGACACAGAGTGTGACAGATATGTACTGCATGTTTGCTAGTTGTATAGGATTAACGAGTTTAGATGTAAGTCATTTTCAGACCAAGAATGTTACGAATATGGGTTATATGTTTTCTAATTGTAGTGGGTTAACGAGCTTAGATGTGAGTCAGTTTCAGACAGAAAATGTCACAAATATGAATTCTATGTTTAATGGTTGTAGTGAGTTAA
>DKYS01000119.1:0-580 GCA_002493395.1 Turicibacter sp. UBA7094
CAGGATTTGACGATAGAAGATTTAAAGCTGGATGAACAATCGTGGTTAAGTGGAGACTACGAGTTAGTTACGGTGAAGAATATTTCAGGCGCGAGTCCTGGAATGATTGTTCGTGTTCAAGCGAAGAAGATGGAGTTGGATAGTTATCCACAACAGGCCTTTGCTGATTCATATGAGGTATTAGAGCACCGTTATGTACTGGACGAGGAGATGAAAGTTGATTCATTGATTGAGTTATTTCCAACAGAGGTTGGATATTTACAGCGATTTAGTGGATATGGAGAGTATGGGCATACCCAAACGTTAAGTTCAGTTTCTGAATCAGAAGATGCAACTATCATCGAGTTTAAAGGGAATATGCGAGATGGATATGGTCAGAGCGAGAGTCGTTCCTTTTTATTGACTTATGAGGTGAGCGATCAAGAAGTGATTGAGCATGTGCAAAATCAGGATAGCTATAGTGTGTTAAAACAAGATAACCTATTAAGTTCAATTATCCCCAATAAGGTGGTTTTAAGGGCGCCCCTTGAGGTTGGAAATCAGTGGACGGAAGATTTTATTTACCAGGATGAAACTTATC